>DAIUCB010000258.1:0-4005 GCA_036846385.1 Bacillota bacterium
TTGACCTGCTTTTCGATGGTCCAGATGACCTGTTTTTTAGATCAGTACATATACGGTGCTGTACGCAAAGTTTTAATTTACTTATTCAACATAAAAACATGGAGGAATAATATGATAGAATTGAACAGATACCAGTTTGATAAAATAAGTAACAGAATGGCAAAAGAATATGGTACTATTAAAAAAGGTGATGAGGAGGTGCATTTAATGACTCTATCTGCTATGGAAGGAAATTTACTTAAACAATATCGCAGGAATCACAGCATAAACGGGAGATGCGTAATAGAAGCAATTCATATTTGTCTATTAAAAATTGATGGAATTATTGCAAACACACAGTATAACATTAAACCATTTTTGACACCTGAAATTGAGAGCCTTGTCTATGCTTTATTAATGAGTTTTGATCCCTTTACAAATGATGAAGTCAAAGCCATTGTCGAGTCGCACTGCAATTTAGCTGTATCCGAAGAATTAAAACAATATTACATCGAACCTGTACAATGTTTGCTTAAAATAGAAAAATCTGTTGATTTTTGGTCAAAAAACATGGGTGTTAACGGATATTTCAATTTTCTTGAGGAAAGTTTCGGAAGTGCCGTAGAAAATAATCAAAAGATGAATTTTTCAGTAAAAAAGAAAGCAAGTCCATGCATGTAATCAATATATGCAATTTTGGCAGAGTGCAGTAACGAATGAATAACAGCTTGTCGAGCTTCTGTAATAACTGACGATATCAATAATCAAACGCATTGGTGCCTGTGACTGAAAGTGAAATGGCTTTTATTAATTGCTTAAATCCAAGCTTTGACATTGGAATTACGTCACCGGATTTCAGAAGGAGAAATTTGTAGTCATCACTTATTTCCTCGATGTTGAAGAAATTAACAACATATCTTTTGTGGCATTTGAAAAAATAGCTTGCATCCAGCGCTTTTAGGACTTGGGTCTGGGTTGTAGCTTCTTTTACGTCTTCTCCGCTGCACATGTGAATCACTGATTTGTTTTTTTCCTTATGAATAAACCGGATGTCCTCGTGGGGAATCAAACGGGACATTTCTCCGTTTTTTGCGGCGTAAACACCATATGGGCAGACACCTGACAATTTAAAAGCTTCAAGCATATTCTCGATAAATTCCGATTTTTTCAAAGGGTTTTGCAGAGTACCTGCAGCATGGCGTGAATATTGCCGGTCAAAGTTAGTATAAATTTTCAGCATATATGTTATTGTTTCTTTTGAGCTTTCCATAATAAGCCGGAAATCATTGTTAAAGAGAACCTCGTGTATGAATTTTTTTGAATTGGGAACATGGTGTATTTCAAAAGGAATATCATGTGCTTTGAAGCACTCGGACAATACGGTTTCCATTTGACGCCGCCTTTTGGCGCCTCCCAGCAATGCAATTTTATTTTTCATGGCAGACATCCCTTATAAATTTTATAGAGTTTATATATTAATAGTTGTACATCACTTTTCGTCAAGTGCTTTTAAGCTTGCAACCCTTGAAACCGACATGGAATAGGCATCCCTGAATTTGTCAAAATATATACTTTTCAGTTCGACCTCAGCACCGGATTTAAGCTCTATAATTTTGTAATCCCTAGACGAATTGTGTATTTTGTAAATGTTGCGGGTATTTACAATAAGTCCGGGGGAGCTTTTTGCAAAATACTCCCTGTTAATCTCTGAAGCTACCTTTCCTATGTTTTTTGAGATGGTTTCTGCTTCTCCGTTTGTCAGGTGCATTATAGTTTTTTTGTTATCGCTCCGGATATAATCTATATCCTCATAAGAAATTTTACGTGTGCAGCCGTGGTGGGTAACAGTATATTCTCCGGGGGAGAAAAAGCTTGCCAGCTCACGGTTTCTCATAAGCTTCTCATCAATTTCCTCCGGTGTGGGCGGGAAGCTCATGATGCCTGTAATAATATAAAGAAGCGGTGAGCCGCAACAGCCTTTGAATATATATTTTGTACTGCCGTCCAGGCACATTACAATAAGGTGGTAGTCATCGTTAAACAGATAACTTCTCTTGAATTTCTCCGGATCTGATAAATTATGAATATTAAAGGAAATTTTATACTCATTAAGAGGCCGGAGTAATGCTTCTTCAAGGATTTTTCGCTCTTCAGAACTGCCGGACAATAATATTTTTAACATAAACATCATTCCTATATACATAAATTCTGCATAATTATTATCGTAACTTTCTGATTTTAACAAATGTCATAATTCCAATGAAATTTAAATTATTGAAAAAGGTTTTTTAAGTGCTTTAGCAAAATGTTTAACAAAAACCCGGGTTTTTTCAAGAAATATTCTTCGAAAAAATGTATAAAATCTCGCAAATTATACATTATTTGCATTGCATATTAGCTTTTGATTAATGTAATATATTGTTATATCATAGTATTCAGCAATACAGCTGTTGTTACAGTCTGTAAATGATGACTCTGCAACAAAAATAGTGTTTAATGAAAAAAGGCACTATGCTGCTGAGTGGAATGTTCCACTATATTCCCCAAATCGGCACAATCAAATTTTGATTGTCAAATGCCGATAGCCTATCCGTTGTGCAAAGTACTGCCCCTGTGCCACGCTCCAGAGAAGCCTTATCAATCACGCCGAATACTCGGGTGAGCCGGATTTGGGGCATAGCCGTTTTTTTGATTTCCATAGGGTACAGCCTTCCGCTGTCCTCCAGCAGAATGTCTATCTCCTTAGTATCCTTATCCCGATAGTAATAAATGAAAGCTTCCCGCCCGCAATTTTGATAGCTCTTGACAATCTCCGACACCACAAAATTCTCAAGAATCGCACCGCTCATTGCACCATTCATCAAAGTATCACCATCGCTCCATTTAGTTAGATATGCCACCAATCCACAGTCGTAGAAGTAAAGCTTTGGTTTCGTCACCATACGTTTAAGCATATTGTTGGAATATGGGTGGAGATAAAACACAATTCCCAGCCTCTCCAAAATACCGAGCCAGTTTTTAGCAGTAACCTGGTCAATCCCGGCAGCATCAGAGATAGTCTTATAATTCACCATCTGCCCACACAGAGCGGCGGCTGATGTGATAAAGTCCATAAATTTAAGCGAATCAATGGCACCGGATATCTCTTTTACATCCCGGTCAATATAGGTGCTGATATAGCCGGAATAAACTGCACGATAATCACTGTACTGCCCGCTGATAAGAGCAGGCATACCACCTCTGAAAATACGCTCATAAAGTGCAGGAGTATCAACAGGTGTCCTATCCTTTATCCGCTGTGACAGCCGTTCCAAATCCAGCACAAAAGGTGTTGAAGTAGCACCTTGGATTTCTGCCTGTGACATGGGAGCCATATAGAGCAGGCAGACACGCCCAGCCAAAGATTCCTGTATTCCCTCCATCAGTTTGAACACCTGTGAACCTGTCAGCCAGAAATCACCGGCACGATGGTTCCGGTCAACATGTATTTTAATATAGGAAAACAGCTCCGGTGCATACTGCACTTCATCGATAAACACCGGAGGCTTATGAATTTGCAGAAACATCTTCGGATCATTCTTTGCCATTTGGCGCTCTGTCAAATCGTCCAGGGTAACATACTCCCGTCCTATGTTCTCCTCTGCAGCCAGCTTTTGCAGCATGGTGGTTTTTCCAACCTGTCTAGGACCGGTAAGCAGCAAAGCAGGAAACTCTTTGGAAAGGCGGAGAAAGGTATCCTCCATTGTTCTGTGTATATAATTCATGAAATCACCTCTTCGTCTAAAATTATCATCTACTATATTATAGCCGATATATCGTATCTGGTCAATCTATTTTCGGCTATTATTTTTATTAACTATATTTTAGACGAAATCATCAGAATATATACCAGTGAAAAAGATGTTAAGTCTATTTGGCCATTTAAGCTGAAATGCGAACATTCTGTGAATAAGCCTGCCGGACGGTTCTTGTTAAAGTGCACCCCTTTGTCAAGACAAAAATTTTTAAAAAATAAGTTAGGTTGAC
>DAIUCB010000259.1:0-3937 GCA_036846385.1 Bacillota bacterium
GGAATGTTATTTTTTATTCCTTCTATCAATTTATTTCTCATAAATGTAAGCTTTTCAACATGCTTGTCAAAATCCTTTTGAATCAGCTCTACAGCCTTGCCGAAGCCGACAATATTCTGAACTCCCTCTGTACCGGCTCTTCTGCCTCTTTCCTGACCGCCGCCATGTATAAAATTATCGATTTTAACGCCCTTTCTTATATACATCCCGCCGATTCCCTTTGGACCACCAACCTTGTGAGCTGACATTGACATCAAATCGATGTTTTGCTTTTTAACATCTATTTTTACACCGCCCATAGCCTGAACTGCATCAGTATGAAAAACTATACCGTGCTCACGGGCAATCTTTCCGATTTCCTCTATAGGCTGAATCGTTCCGATTTCATTATTTGCATACATTACAGAAATAAGTATTGTTTCCGGTCTTATGCTGTTTTTTAACTGTTCCAAGTCAATCATTCCATATTTATCAACATCTAAATATGTAGTTTCAAATCCGAATTTTTCAAGATACTCGCAGGTATGAATAACCGCATGGTGCTCAATTTTAGTAGTAATTATATGATTACCCTTTTTAAAATTTGCAAATGCAACTCCTTTGATTGCCCAATTGTCTGATTCTGTACCTCCTGCCGTAAAATAAAGCTCCTTTTCATCTGCATTGATAAATGATGCTACGGTCTTTCTTGCATTTTCTATTGCTTCTTTAGATTTTCTTCCAAGCTCGTACAGGGCACTTGAAGGATTACCGTACATATCCTCAAAATATATTTTCATTTCATCTGTTACTTCTTTTTTAACTCTTGTTGTTGCAGCATTATCCAGATAAATTTTTCTGCTCATTTAATTTTTTTCCTCCGCAATAATATTTTTATGACCCTCGTACATATCTGCTAACGTAATATTATCTATAACATTATTGATGCTTTTTTCTATTTTATCAAAAATAACTCTGGTAGCACAAACCGATTCCCTTGAGCATACCTCTTTATTTAAGCATTCAGATGCGGTTATTTCACCCTCCAGTGTCCTGAGTATCATCCCGACTGTTATGTCTTTCGGATCCATTGCCAGCAAATAACCTCCCTGAGCTCCCCGAACGGTTTTTATATACCCATTTTTCTTTAATTTAGCAAAAAGCTGCTCTAAATAATTTTCCGATATATTATATTTTTCTGATATTTTTTTTAGAGACACAGGTCCTGAACCATAATTCAAAGAAAGTTCAAATACTGCCTTCAATCCATATCTGCCCTTAGTTGATAATATCATAACTGTTCTCCTATACATTCATTCCCTACTGTTTAACTAGGGTATGATTAATTATATTATACCCGACTATTTTTGTCAACATTAATTAGCTAATTATTTTTAAATAATTTATATATATTATCTTATTCTTTTACGATTACAATTATTTAGCAATTAAAAAAATCAGATAAATAATATCATATTATCTGATTTTACTATTAGAAATCTTGGTTATATCTAATTTTTTTCTGTACGGTTAAAGTATGGTATCCGGCAACCATCTCCAATATATTACTGTGTCGGGATACATCATAAATTGCAATGTCCTTTCTGTATTGTTCCAATCTGAATATATTATTTCCAAAATTGTCTCTGCTTCACTAACGCTTAATACTTTTAATGTTTCAGGTTTGTAAATCCTCATGTATTTTTTGCGTATATCTTCTATATTTCTGACATAAAGCTTCCCATCTATTTCCTTAAAATACAGTGCCAGAATATTGATTTTATTTCCGTTGGCGCCGCCGTAGCCTTAAAAGCGGTCAAAGGGTTTTCCGTTTTTCTGACTTTCAGAAGGCTCTACCATAAGGGCTAATATATCTTCAATGGTCATATCAAGTACACCCGACAGTTTCTGAAGGGTTTGGGCATTACAGTGTGTTAGCCTTATTTTGCCGGAGCAGATATCCGAGAGATTTGCCCAAGGAATACCGTCTGCTTTTGACAAGCTGTATCTGGACATTCCTTTTTCTTTTAATAATTCATTTATCACCACTATTATTATATCGGACCCCCGATATATCGTCATGAACAATTGCACTTGATATCAAGAGTAATAGTAAGTACCACTTCCTTATGAAGCTATTCAAAATTTCTATTATGCTTCTTACTACTTTATATCCCACCGTACAAAATAATCAACAAAACTAATTTTCAGTCTTATTGGTGTAAAAAAATAAGTATTTAATGAAAAAAGCCAATTGAAAGCAAACAAACTTTCAATTGACTATAATTCAATTTACCACAAGATGGTTAAAATAATGACATTGGATAAAAAAACGGGTTTATCAATAATCTGAGAAGGATAACTCCCGCTTAAAATTTATTTTAATATTATTTAGGGAAAATAAATATACAATATGTACCGTCATACATTGGTAAATCTCCACGCGAATATCTATTTTTATCCTGCCATACTTTAACTCTTCCTCTTAATTCACCATTAGCTGTATACCAAGTAGATATCATTAAATAATTTCCTGCCGAAAGACTTGGACATGAGTCCGATATATTTAGGGTTGTCATAAGATCGTTGGATATTCCTAATAATGTTGTCGCAGCACCTAGTATTTTAACTAATGTTGTTGAAGGTGAAAATGTAAGTGTTATTCCTGGTGCAGTTCTTAAAATAAAAGAACCTACCGCTTCTGCTTTAGTTATTTCATGATATTTCGTGGTAATATTAGAGCTAGGACGATAAAATACCTGTCCACATTCTATATATTCAAAAAACTGTCCTACCATTATTTTGATTTTAATATTCATCCAACCTACTGCATTATATGAATTAATATTGCCTAAATTTGCAGTGTATGTTCCCTTTTTTGTATTTAAAATTGATATTGATTTTGCAGGTAAAGAATTTCTATATGCGTGAGGCCAAGAAGCAACAATTTTCGAATGAAAAGCATTAAATAAAGCTGGAGTAATATCTTTCAATATAGTATAGTTCACAGATACATTACCTTGAGAGTCTATTTTGTTATAATTAAACTTAAAGTACTGTTGAATAGTATTTGAGCTCGCATATACCTTTGTAGGTGTCGAAAAAACAAATAGAGTCGTAATCAAGCAAAAAGAAAGCATAAAACATAGTAAGGATCTTTTAACACTTTTATTTTTCATATTTTTCATTTTTTATTCCTCCTTTTAAGTGCATTGATTTTATATTACATATTTTAGCACTTGTCCCTTATATTATATATTTTTCTAAATTATATTTATATTGACATTTTTATTCAGGCGTTTTATAATATTGTTTATTATAATAACTATTTATATTAAATTATGATAAATTTAAGGGGGGGAAATCTAATTAATGACATTATAAAAAGTGTAGTATTAATGCTAATTAACTACTATAAAAGTATTAATTTCGATAAAACAAATATTGGTATTTTAGTAATAAGTGATAATGATTCAAATTTAATTTATTGTAATAACATTCTTAATTTTGATGAATTAATTGATGATAATGTGATAAAAAACATTACTAAATTAACTAGAATAAATAATGAGTTGCTTAAAAACAACTCAAATGATATTATAAATATAAGCATACATCAGGATATTACTTCAAAATATAAAATACTAACTTTTCCTATAAAATATCAGAATAATTGTATTGTCGGATTTATTAGTTTATTTTCAAATAAAAGTAAATTAGATAGTTCTTTAATTCTATTTATTCAGACTTTTTCGATATTGATTTCCATTTATGCAGAGTCTAATTATATTCTAAATATAAATAAAAATATAGATTTGCACATTTTAACAGGAAAAGAATTAGAAGTTTATAGGCTTCTTATTAATGGCAAATTTAATAAAGAAATAAGTAGTGAACTAGTTATTGTAGATGATAAAATTGAATTAACAGAAAACGACAAATAAGATTTTACAGTTTT
>DAIUCB010000260.1:0-3936 GCA_036846385.1 Bacillota bacterium
CGTAAGAACCTTTTAAATGACATGCACTACCAACACAAATGCTTAATTCTACCATTTATATCACCTCTGCATAATATTATTGTTCCTCATTAACAATCAATAAGACCCCCACGTCATTATTTCCAGAAAATTATAGAACGATAGCGTGAGATTAATTGCTGTTTATTGAGGATAGTTATTAAAATATCAAACAATACAGACAAAATACTGCCATATATTGCTTCAAGTATATTATATGTCCCATATTATTGAATTATCGGGAGCTTTTATTTAATTCTATTATAGACTGCACAAAAATTAAAGTCAATACTTTGTTAAAAAATTAACTAAATTATATGAATTGTTACTTTAAGTATATAGTTCTGAAAAAATTATAAAAATAGAAATAAATTTTGAAAATATGCATAAGGTTTATACGAAAAGAAGATTCCTGGAAAATCAATTAAGTTTTTTGTAAAAGAATAAAGCTTGACTTAGAGTTTTGTAAATGTTATTATTATGGCACCTATCTATATAATATTCTAAAATTCCCATATTAATTAAAATAATAAATTAATAAATCGGTTATGTTATGGAGGTGTTTTTTTGGATATAACCAAATTATCAGGTTTAAAGGTTACAGAGCTAAGGGAGATTGCGAAAAACAGAGGAATCTTTGATTCTTATAAATATAAAAAGGAAGAATTAATTTTTAAGATAAAGGGGACCTATAGAGCTTATAATGATTCTGACAGCATTAATGAAACTGAGGAATTAAAAAATGAATCAAATGAATATAATGCAGGCGGAAAAAGCTTGAAATCATACGAAAAGGCTAAAAACTTAGAGGAATTTGAATGCGAGGACAATGAAAATATTGATGATATCGAAGATATCGGAGATATCAGAGATATTGACGTAAGCTTAAAAACAAAGGGAAAAGTGCTACATAAAAGAGAGCTGCCGGAAAGACTATCGGATGAAATAGAGTCAGGCGAGGAAGTTCTAAATGTTATGGGTATTTTGGAAACACATCAGGACGGCTACGGGTTTTTAAGAACGAACAATTATTTAACAAGTGAGGACGATGTCTATATTTCACCTTCCCAAATCAGAAGATTTCATTTGAAAACAGGCGATAAGATAAGCGGTATAACGAGACCTCCTAAACAAGGCGAAAAATTTAAAGCTTTATTATATGTAAAAAAGGTAAATGATGAAAATCCTGAGCTTTCAAGAAACAGGAAGGATTTTGATTCGTTGACTCCGATTTATCCGGATAAAAGAATAAAGCTTGAGAGGCTGCAATCAGGAATTGCAATGAGAATAATTGATTTGATAGCTCCGATTGGTAAGGGTCAGAGGGGTATGATTGTTGCACCTCCTAAGGCGGGAAAAACAACAATTTTGAAAAATATTGCAAACAGCATAGCAGAAAATTATCCTGAGGTAGAAATTATTATGCTGTTAATTGATGAACGCCCTGAAGAGGTAACAGATATGAAAAGATCCGTCAAGGGCGATGTTGTTTACTCAACCTTTGATGAGCTGCCTAAAAATCATATAAAGGTGGCTGAAATGGTATTGGAAAGAGCAAAAAGACTGGTTGAGCACGGCAAGGATGTTGTAATATTGCTGGATAGTATCACAAGGCTGGCAAGAGCATATAACCTGACAATACCGCCAACCGGCAGAACACTTTCAGGTGGCTTGGACCCCGGCGCGTTACATGGACCAAAGAGATTTTTTGGTGCGGCAAGAAATATAGAATTTGGGGGAAGCTTGACTATTTTGGCAAGTGCGCTTATTGAAACGGGAAGCCGTATGGATGATGTAATATTTGAAGAATTTAAAGGTACCGGCAATATGGAGCTGCATCTTGACAGAAAGCTTTCTGAAAAGAGAGTATTCCCCGCGCTTGATATCAACAAGTCGGGAACCAGGAGAGAAGAGCTGCTGCTTTCAACAGAGGAGCTTCAAACTATTTGGCAAATAAGAAAGGCATTAAGCAATTTCTCGGTGGCAGATGTTACGGAAAGGCTGCTTGACGGGCTTATTAAAACAAAAACCAATGAAGAATTTATTAGAGATGCAGGTATGATATTAAATATTGAGAAAATGAAAAATGATTAGAACGATTAAAATGATTAAAGCAGTTAAGTTGTTAAATAATGTTCATACTTGATAAATAAATATTGTAAATTATAAAAGCTTGTGCTATAATACTCAACGTATATTGTTAATTATAAAAATTAATTATAAAAGTTATTAGAAAGAGGTGAATAGGATGAAAAAAGGAATACATCCTGATTATAAAACAGTAACAGTTAAATGTGCATGTGGAAATACTTTTGAAACAGGTTCAATATTAGATGAAATCAAGGTTGAAATATGTTCAGAGTGTCATCCGTTTTTTACTGGTAAGCAAAAATTTGTCGACCAGGGCGGCAGAGTTGATAAATTCAAGAAAAAATACAACAGAGATTAATAAACACAATACATTAAAGGTTCAATATTTGTGGACCTTTTTGTTTTTAAAATTTTTAAATCAAATGATGATTGAACATAGAAGCCGGAAGAAATTTATTAAATTATTTTAATGTAAATAATCATATATTAAATGAAGCTCAAGGACGAATCAATTGAAACAAAAAATATTAAAATATCGTTTTAATTTTTCTACAATAATTAATAAAAATTAATAAATTATTTTGATTAATTGTTGTATACTCATTTTGGATGATATAACTTAAATAGTAAGTTAAGTTCAATCAAGATATAGTAAAATTATAAAATATTTTTAGGAGGATTTTTATAAATGAGTAAACCAATATTGTCAGCACATTTTGAATCAAGGACGCCATCAGATGTTAGACTGGCACAAATGAAGTATGATGAACGTAAAATTAAACCTGAAGCTGTAATTAATGTAGGCATTGGAAATGTTTCGCTTCCTACAAATCCTGCTATGATGAAAAGATTGTTTAACTTAAATGCACCTGAAAGCCCATTTGCAAAAGGAGTTATCAGATATTCAGGTACTGCAGGCTTCCCTGAATGTCAGGCTGCATTTAAAAATATACTTAAGTGTGAAGGATTTGATACCGACAAGCTTTTTGTTCAGGTAACAGACGGCGGATCATCAAGTATGGAATTGTTACTGCTTGGTGTTTGCGGAGCTGCAGGTACAGATGATAAGCCTCTTATGATGATTGACCCGGCTTACACAAACTATATTTCTTTTGCTCAAAGAATCGGACGTAAAACAGTTACATTAAAGCGTCATATGGGAGAAGACGGAAAATTCAGTCTTCCTGAGCTTGATAAAATTGAAGCTATGATTAAAGAGCACAATCCGGGAGCACTTTTAGTTATACCTTATGATAATCCTACAGGACAGCTTTATGATTACGCAACTCTCAAATCACTTGCTAAGCTTTGCGTGAAATATAACATGTGGATGGTAAGCGATGAGGCTTATCGTGAATTATATTATGTTAAAGGCAGCGAGCTTGTAAGTATTTGGGGAATTACTGATGCAGATGTACCGGGAATAGAAGGCAGAAGAATAAGCATTGAAACTGCATCAAAAGTATGGAATGCATGCGGTTTAAGAATCGGTGCTTTGATTACTGACAGCCCTGAGTTTAATAATCGTTCAGTAGCTGAATATACAGCAAATCTTTGCGCTAACGTAATAGGTCAATATATATTCGGAGCTTTGGCACATGAAAGCAAGGAACAAATTGCAGATTGGTGCAAAAGCATGCGCGATTACTATCAAGAACTTATATTTAAAGTATATAACGGTCTGAAAGAGCAGGAGCCCGGATTGATAGTTTCAAGTCCTGACGCTTCCATATACTCTGTAATTGATGTTAGAAACGTTGTAAAACCGGGATTTGATGCAATAGATTTTGTTTTATATTGTGCTCAGGAGGGCTCTGTAAAATATAA
>DAIUCB010000261.1:0-3924 GCA_036846385.1 Bacillota bacterium
AGGATGACCTTACGAGGCTGTTTGCCGGAGATAAGGTAAAGGCTATAATTGAAACCTTAAAAATGCCGGAGGATGAGCCTCTCGAGGCAGGTATGCTGACTAAAACAATAGAAACTGCTCAGGGAAGAGTCGAAGGAAGAAACTTTGAAATCAGAAAGCATGTGCTTCAATATGACAATGTAATGAATAAGCAAAGAGAGGTCATTTATTCAGAAAGAAGAAGAGTGCTTCTGGGAGAAAATCTCAAGGATTATATCGGCAATATGATAGACAGCTTAATAGAAAAGGGAATACAGATGTATACCTCAGAGGATAAGCATCCTGAAGATTGGGATATGAAGGGCTTTATTAAATATATGGCTGACACCTTTGCAATAATTATAAGCTTTGATTCGGAAAATAAAGAGAATTTGTCCAGAGAAGAACTAAGAGAAAAGGCAAAAAATGCAATAAACAGACATTATGAAAGACAGGAAAAAGAGTTTGGGTCTGAAACCTTCAGAGAGGTTGAGAGAATTGTTCTGTTGCGTAATGTCGATATTAAATGGATAGATCATATAGACGCTATGGATCAATTGAAACAAGGTATAGGCTTAAGAGCCCTCGGAAATGAAGATCCTGTCAGGGCATATCAGGTAGAGGGCTTTGACATGTTTGAAGAAATGACTGCTTCAATACAGGAGGATACTGTAAAGATGTTAGTCAGAGTCAGACCTCAGGAAAATATGCAGCGTAAGGAAGTTGCTAAAATTACAGGTATGAGCGGCGGAGATTTAGGCGGCAAACCTCAGCCTACCGTAAAAAAAGAAAAAAAAGTAGGCAGAAATGACCCATGTCCATGCGGAAGCGGCAAAAAATACAAAAAATGCTGCGGAGCAAATGAACCGGATTAATTGGTAGTAGGCTGATATGAAGAAAAATAACTGAATCTAAGATGAGCAAAAGATGGGCAATTTATATTGCTCATCCGACATTCATCACAGTATATAAAGGAGTTGATAAATTGGTTGATTTATATGAAATAACAGAAATGCTTAAAAGATTTAATGAAATGCTTAATGAGGTAGGTGGTTCCCTTTGACTTGGAAAAGCTGAGGGAAGAAAATATTTTGCTGGAATCTGAGATACAGGAGCCGGGCTTCTGGAGCAATCAGGAAAATGCTCAAAAGATATCTCAAAAATTAAAAAACAATACCGACAGAATCAAGGAGTTCTTAAGCTTAAAAAGTCAGGTTGAGGATTTAGAAATATTAATAGATATGGTAAAAGAAGAAAATGATGAAAGCCATTTGCCTGAAATCAGAAAAGAGATGCTTCAGATCGGTAAAATCCTTGAAAATGCTCGTATCGCCGCTTTGCTATGCGAAGAATACGATAAAAACAATGCGATACTGTCAATACATGCGGGAGCAGGAGGAACTGAAGCTCAAGACTGGGCAGAAATGCTGTACAGAATGTATATCAGATGGATACAGAACAGAGGCTACAGAATGACAGTCCTCGATATACTTACAGATACTGAGGCAGGTATAAAAAGCGCAACTCTGCTTGTTGAAGGGGAAAATGCCTACGGATATTTAAAATCGGAAAAAGGCGTTCACAGATTAGTCAGAATTTCTCCCTTTGATGCATCAAAAAAAAGACATACCTCCTTTGCATCAGTAGATGTAATACCTGAAATGGCAGAGGACGAGAATATAGAAATTAACGAAGTTGATTTAAGAATTGATACATACCGTTCAACAGGAGCAGGAGGTCAGCATGTAAATACGACAGATTCTGCAATAAGAATCACCCATATTCCGACAGGGATAGTCGTATCTTGTCAAAATGAACGTTCACAGTATAAAAATAAGGAAGTAGCCTTAAAGCTGCTGAAATCCAAGCTGGTAGAGATCAAAAAGCTCGAAAACAAGGAAAAGATAGAAGATATTCAAGGAAAATACAATCAAATAGCATGGGGCAGCCAAATCAGATCTTATGTTTTTCATCCATACAGCCTGGTGAAGGATCACAGAACAAATGCAGAAACAGGCAATGTTCAGGCTGTGATGGATGGAAGCTTAGACATGTTTATAAATGAATATTTAAAAATGAAATCATTAACAAGATAATTAGCAATTGAAGACATACTCAATATTTCTTCAATTGTTTAATTATTGCTTACAGGAAGGGAGAGGAAAAATGGTTGATATAAACAAAATATTATGCGAAGAATTTAATCTGAAGCCATTTCAAGTAGAAAATACGGTAAAATTAATAGATGAAGGAAATACGATTCCTTTTATCGCCAGATACCGTAAGGAGCAGACCGGTTCTTTGGATGATATAGTGCTGAGGGATTTGTATGACAGACTGACATACCTGAAAGGTCTGGAAACAAGAAAGGAAGAGGTAATACGTTTAATAGATGAGCAAGGTAAACTTAGCGAGGAATTGAAGGCCGAAATACTGAATGCCGACGTATTGCAGCGTGTTGAGGATTTATACAGACCTTATAAGCAGAAAAAGTCCACAAGAGCATCAAAGGCCAAGGAAAAAGGGCTTGAACCGTTGGCTCAGCTAATATTGGCTCAAAGCATAACTGAGGGTAATCTTGAAGAAATAGCTATGCCTTTTGTTAATGAGGAATTGGGAGTAAATAATGTCAAGGAAGCATATGCAGGTGCTTCGGATATTATAGCAGAAGCTGTTTCAGACAATGCGGAATATAGAAAGTATATAAGAGAAATCTACATAGCAGATGGTATTATAGTGACAGAAGCTGTCGATGAAGAAGAAAAAACAGTATATGAAATGTACTATAAATTCGAGGAAGCTGTTAAAAGTATTGCAAATCACCGAATACTTGCTATAAACAGGGGAGAAAAGGAAAAAAAGCTTAAGGTTAAAGTTGTAACTCCCGATGAGAAAATAATCAACTATATAAAATCACAGGAAATAAAAAATGAAACAGCACTGACAACCGAATTGTATACAGCAGCAATAGAAGACAGCTATAAAAGGCTGATTTCATCCTCCGTTGAAAAAGAGGTAAGAAATATGCTAACAGAGAGAGCGGAGGAAGAAGCAATTAAGGTTTTCGGAAAAAATACAAAAAACCTTTTAATGGTTCCTCCTATAAAGGATATCAGGGTACTTGCAATAGACCCAAGCTTCAGAACAGGCTGTAAGCTTGCTGTTTTAGACGGAACAGGCAAGTTTTTGGACCACGGTGTTATTTATCCGAATGAGCCCAGAAATGAAGTTGAAAAATCGCAAAAATTTATGCTTGATTGGATAAAAAAATATGACATTGACGTAATAACCATAGGAAACGGAACAGCTTCGAGAGAAACAGAGCAGGTAGTATCTGATATGCTTTCAAGGATGGATAAAAAGGTAACCTATGCTATAGTAAGTGAAGCAGGAGCATCCGTATATTCAGCCTCCAAGCTGGCACAGGAGGAATATCCGGATTTGGATGTAACGGTAAGAGGGGCAATATCAATCGGAAGAAGACTCCAGGATCCGCTTGCCGAGCTTGTTAAAATAGACCCAAAAAGCATCGGAGTAGGACAATATCAGCATGATGTCAATCAAACAAAGCTTGGTCAAGCATTGGACGGAGTTGTAGAGGACTGTGTAAACAATGTGGGGGTAGATTTAAATACTGCATCAACCGCGCTTTTACAATATGTAACCGGTATAACAAAAGCAATTGCCAAAAATGTTGTTAAATACAGAGAAGAAAACGGAAAATTTACCGACAGAAAGGAACTGACCAAGGTAAAACAGCTGGGAGACAAGGCATTTGAGCAATGTGCAGGATTTTTAAGAATAACCGACGGCAATAATCCTCTTGACAAAACTGCCGTTCATCCTGAATCCTATGAAATGGCTGAAAAGCTTTTATCAAGACTCGGCTATACCTTGGAGGATGTA
>DAIUCB010000262.1:0-3923 GCA_036846385.1 Bacillota bacterium
ATTTGAATGCTTAGGTTTCTTACCTCGCCAAGCTCCAAATTAGAAACATATTGCCGAACATCAAAGATGTTTTTAATTAATATGGTATTGGAAAATTCATATGACTCTACTTCTGTGTTTAAAGAATCAACAATCACATTACTTTTTTTATCTAAAAATTTGACATCATAGCTGGCGGTTGGATTACCCTTAAATGCCATGTCTGTTTTTATATATGCTGATTTAGATATATCTTCAATAATAATATTTTTAGGAACATCTAATACATTTTCCCCTAATATTAGCTTCTGAGAAGCTATACTGATGTGGTTTTCTATTCTTGAGTTATCCCTGCTTTCTATAAATACTGTTCCTGCAGGAACCGGAGTATCGTAATATTTTTTGAAAATACGAATTGTTTCATTGTCTACCTTCATAAATTTTGAATAATGTGAGTTACCGGGTATGCCTACCTCGAAAACATATTCTATTTTATCCTTCGGTGTAATAGGCCCGTCATATTTATCATTAATGAATTGCTCCTGATTGAATCTCAATATATATTCATAGCCTGTTTTACTTACTATTTGTTCCTCCCGGCCGTTTTTCCCGTTAACTGTCGCACCGGGACAATATATACCATTTCTGTATACTCCGCCCTTAATTGTTACATCACCTTCATGAAGAAATGTTCTTCCTTTAGAATCAACTCTCCATACATAGAATGATGTTTCATAATTGGATTTTTTAAAAACAATGTTGTTTTGAGAGTATAGACCGGAATTATTTGAGCTTTGCTGCATTGATTTAAGCTCATTATTGCTAAGTATAAATGTGTCATATGTTTCGCTGTTCTCTGGTTTAAATGTTATATCACCTTTTATGCCTGAAATCTCATATATAGCAATTCTTCCGTCCTTATCAGTTTCAACTTCTTTGTATTTGCTGTCGCCATTTGTATAGGTCACTTTGCTTTTTTGAGACGGGTATACTTGAAATATGAACAATTTTTCCTTCAAATTGTCAACGGTAACCTCGATTTCTTCTTCCATGTTTGTCAAATTATGTCTGACTGTTATGGATGATTTCCCTGTTGAAAGACCTTCAAGTAACAATTGTGCATCCGGTGCAACTAAATTATTACCATCCACATTGCTTAATAATCCTCCATCTGTGTACTTAAGTGACAATATGCTGTCATCCCCTACGGACCATGTTGTTTTATCAAATAATCTGCTCCATTTGTATTCGGTATTAATATTTATATTATCCGTTAAAACAATATTTCTGTTAAGATTCAATATTTCTTCGCTTGTCATATCTTTAAGCATATCATCCATACTCATTGTATGGCTTTCTTTATTAATACCATTAATACTTATTTTAAGAGCATCAGAATTATAAATATACATAATATAAGAATCATATGAATAAGCTTCATCATATTCATTTTTTGCCTTAAGAGATACCATATATGTATCGTATAAACTCAAGTTGTCCACGTCACTGATTTCCACCGATATATCCTTGTTTCTGTCACCAATACTATTCTTAGTGATTATTGTGTCACCATTCTTAGTTACAGTCAGTTCAACCTCTGTTTTGGAGCTATAGTTATCAACATCAAAATTCACATTAAAGCTATTGATTTCATCTGTTAAATAATAATTGTCCGGCTTGTTCAATACTGCCTTTGCCGGTAAACTCTTTACCCGTATAAATGCTGATGATGTAAAGATCATATCAGTTTTTAAATCTCTTGCAGATATTTCAAGTATATAACTATATTTTCCTATTTCGGATACGCTGTTTAAATATTGCTTATCCACCGTATAATACAATTCTTGTGTTTCATCAGTGAAGATTTTTGTATCACTGACTATTAACTCACCCTTTATAATTTCACCATCTTCATACTCTGCTTCATATAAATTATAATGGAAAGCAGTTGCCGCTTCATTATTTGG
This sequence comes from Bacillota bacterium, assembly GCA_036846385.1. Lineage (GTDB taxonomy): Bacteria > Bacillota > Clostridia > Tissierellales > Sedimentibacteraceae > Sedimentibacter. Next base: position 1,947 of record DAIUCB010000262.1, read on the forward strand.
AATGTTCGTTGAGTAATAAATTTTAGCGTCATTTCCTTTAATTATCTCAACATTTTTTGACCAACCGCTGACATTTAAAAATATCTCATTAGTATCAATTACTTGTAAAGTATTACTATTTAAAGTAAACCTTTCTTCGGGTTGTCCTGAATTTAAAGCTGTCAAAGAAAATATTATGCTTCCGGGTTTCCCGGTTAGTGAAATTGCTCCTGATGTTGTTATTGATGCTACTGTATTATCGCTTGACTCCCACACAAAATCCTCCGGCTCCTGCCATGTAGCATTGTTATTGACTTTATATCCTAATGAAATTAATCCGACGTTATCGGAAAATATTTTATTTCCTACCGGCCAATTTTCATATAAAATTTCTAAAGCTGATTCATTATCAATATATATAATTTGCGGTAACGTATATTGCTTTGACAATGAATATATCAAGTTAAAATCATCGGTATCATTTTCATCAAAATATATTTCAGCTGCATAATTTGTATCTGAATATTTAGAACTTGCCGGCGCTGTAAACTTTCCTCTCAGCTGGGTAATAAGAATTCCGTCATTTGCATAAAGATCTACATCAGCAGCACTTCCATCCTCTCCTATAACTTTTACCTTGACTGTTTTTATACGTCCGTCACTCAATTTGTGTGAGGTCAGATAATCAGAAAGCTCTTCATTTGATTTGAGGGAGAGATTTATCTCAACTTCGGCATTCATGCTCTTTCCCTGACTAACCACTATTTCAGTTTCAGCATAATAAGATAGCAATTCTTCCTTAGTGTATGATGCAAGGTTTGCGTATGAAATTTGATTGCTATATGGAATATTCTCATCCTGTTCATTCCCGGACAAATCAATTGCACCTGTTACCTCTTGTATATCAATCAGATTATTAAAATCAGCACCTATCTCATACAGAAAACTCACATCTTCTGAAATCGTCCCATCTCTTTCCATAGGATACAAAACAGTATCATTTACCTTTATACTTATATCGTCAGTCAAAACAGCCTCGTTATATGTAACGGTAATCGGTATACTTTCTCCTAAACAAAATTCACCTGATGGTGCTTTCGCATCTATGGGAAACGGTTTGATTTTATCCTCAAAATTCATTTGATTTTGAACATAATTATTATGCTCATCGTGAAATATAGTATATACATCACCGTTAGTTGTAAAATAGTTTAAACTTACGCCTATAGACTTAACAGCACCATTTGATTCAAAATAACGTCCTATACCTATATCACTCAATAAAATATCATTGAATCCAAAATCAATTATGCTTTCTCCGTCTACAGAAGTGCTCATATTCAACGCATTACTTGAAAAGAAAGCAAAGTTTTTTTCTATCTGCAAGCTAACCTCTCCTGATGCGCCATCCTCATTTAAAAAATATCCTGTGGGTAAATTCAGATGAGAAAAAGTGCCTGCGTCTATCATTTTTCTGACATCCGCTGTTATGGCTGATGCTGTCGCTATATTTATAGCATCACCTAAGTTAACATATTTGCCGGGAGTATCAGGAAAGCTTTCAGCATTTTGGATTTGAGACATATCCGCCATATATATATTCTTTGCTCTGACATAGGTTTGTTTGAGGTCAAAATCATTATTTATCCTAATGGGAATAGATATAGTTTCACGATCATTATCAAACAAAGCATTGTTTATGTTATAGCAGCTAATATAAAACACTCTGTCTCCTGTCCAAAGCTCTCCATATTCATAAATCTTAGGATTATCAGCATCATAATTATTGTTAATTTCAGAAATTTTAATATCGATGCTTTTTTCAGTTTGTCCGGCTTCAAATGTTATGCTGCTGTTTTCAACCTCTTCATAGTGTTTATACAAAAATGCACTGCCCGGATATACTTTATAATCAAAGGATATATCTTTGTCGCTTGAAGAGCTTAACTTAAATGTAATTGTAGCTGTTGTCTTATTGTCAGAATCAATGCTTATTGG
>DAIUCB010000263.1:0-3902 GCA_036846385.1 Bacillota bacterium
CAGCAGAGCTTAGTTTTTTATTGTTATAAGAATACTTAATAACATCTGCCATTGTTTGCCCTATTGTAAATACAGGGTTTAATGCAGCTGAAGGTTCTTGAGATATCATAGAAATATTTTTTCTTCTTATTTGCTGTATTTCATTTTTGTTCATTTTTAAAATATCTTTTCCGTCAAAAAATATTTCTCCGCACGGAATATAAGAACTGACAGGGTCAATTACTTTTAATACTGTTTTAACAGTACTTGTTTTCCCGCATCCCGATTCTCCGACCAGTCCAACCTTTTCTCCTTTATTAACATGAAAATCTATACCATCTACTACCTCGGCATATCCTCTGTAAGTTTTATACCATATCTTAAGCTTTTTTATATCAAGTAATGTATTACTCATATCTACTGCCTCCCTCTGTCCAACATATCTCTGATACCATCACCAAGCAGATTGAAGCCTAATATAATTACAACTATAGCTAATGATGGGAAAATAGTCATCCACCACAAATCCGGCATATAATTTGAGCCGTCGTAAATCATCTGCCCGAAGGCTGGTATAGGAGGCTGTTCTCCTAGTCCTACAAAGCTAAGAGATGCACCTAATAAAATTATTGAGCCTACATCCAAAGCCATTTTCGTAAAAACTGGTGATAAACAATTTGGCAGTATTTCACGAAACAGTATATGAAATTTTGAAGCACCGATTAATTCAGAATTTATAACAAAATTATTTTTCTTATAAGAATTTGCCATACCGTAAACAAGCCTAGTATACCAGGACCACCATACCAATGTAACTGCAATCATTGAGCTTGTCAAATTTGGCTCCAGTACTGAAGCAATAGACAATGCCAATATTAGTGGAGGAAGTGCTAAAAATACATCGTTAATTCTCATTATTACTATATCAATCCAGGTACCGCTGTAATAGCCTGCTATTAGCCCAAGGGTTACACCCATTGGAACAGATATGCCTAATACTACTATAGGCATAAGTAAAGCACTACGCATTGAAAAAATTATTCTTGATAAAATATCTCTCCCATTTATGTCTGTCCCAAACAAATTTGCAGAATTAGGAGGCATGCTTGCATTATTAAAATCTACATACGCTCCGGCATGCTCAGGGTATGGAGCGATATATGGCGCGAAAAGTGCAAAGCATATTGATAGAATAACTATTATCAAACCAACTATAGATAATTTATTCCTTGTGAAATTGTACCAGTATCTGCGAAGATTTTCTTTAGTTGACTTTTTTATTATTGTTTTTTTCTTTACAGAATTAAGTTCATTATTATTAATTGTTTGATTTGACATTTAATCCCCTCCCAATCTTACTCGAGGATCTAAAATTGCTAATATAAGATCCACTACAATATTAACTATAAGAAAAACAAGTCCTATAATTATTATTACAGCTGAAATAGCATTTAAATCCTTTGTTAACATAGCATTTACACCATAGCTTGATAACCCCGGCCAATTGAAAATTTTCTCTACCAGAAAAGCATTACCAAGAAGTGTAGCCAAGCTCAGTCCAATAATTGTAACTACAGGTATTAGAGATGGTTTAAGTAAAAACTTTCTCGTTATTACCTTTTCAGGTATTCCATATCCCCTTACTACAGAGATATATTCCTTACTTTTATTATCAATAAGTGATGATCTTAAAATCCTTGCTCCTTGCATGGTTCCTATGATACACAGAGATAAGCTTGGCAGAATCAAATGTAAAAATCCATCAATAAAGGTCTTGCCGTTGCCTGCTAAAATACTGTCAATCAATATTAATCCGGTTACTTCCTTAGGAGCAGAAACTCCATAACTCAATCTTCCAAGTACAGGTATGACTTTCCAATAGCTGCCGAATATCAACAAGAATATTATTGCTACTACAAAGGATGGAATTGCTATACCGGCATAGGACGTTAATCTTATCAATCCGTCCACCCAAGTATCCTGATGACGTGCACTTAGCAGACCTAAAACTATTGACAAAATAACCAAAATAACACCGGAAAATAGAACCAACTCAATTGTAGCAGGAAAAAATTCCTTTACGTCCTCTGCTACCGGTCTCATCGTATTAACTGATTTTCCAAAATCACCTTTTATTACACCCGAAATCCAGTATAAATACTGTTTAGGTAAAGATTCATCTAAATGCATTTCTCGGCTTAGCGCATCTACAGCCTCCTGCGTTGCACGAGGGCCTAACGCTAATCTTGCCGGGTCTCCGGGAACTATTCGTGCGATAACAAATATTAATATTGATACTCCGATTAGAACGAATATGCCCTGGAAAAGTCTTCTTGCTAAGAACCTTAACATTTATTATACCTCCAATTCTTGACGTTACTTTTAAATAGCTGATTACAGATATTATATCATGTATTATATCTATAATCAGCCAATAATTATCAAATAATAAAATTACATTAATATACTTACATATTCAGTTAACCTAAGCTGCCTAATTCATGTTATTCCAAAAATTACGGCAGTAACTCTCAAATATAATTTGTCTAAAGATTGTATATATTTATAAATGAGAGTTTCCGCCTTTATGAAGGGAAAAATTTCTGACTTATTTTTTAATTTTTTCCGGGAACACCTTAAATTCGCTGAAATTCAAACTATACCCTAAAGGCAATGTAACAATCTTGCCTTCCTTAGCTGATTCTGCTGCCGGCCAATATACATAATCACTTTGATAGATAGATCTTTTTACCAAATCTACCAGCCAACCGCTTGGAGTTATATCTAAGATATATTCCTGTATTTTCTTGTATTCCTCATATCTTTCATTTTCATCAATTATAGAAACCGCATTGTCAATCATACCATCAAGCGTCTTGTCCTGTAACCACTCGGCTTGTTCCCAGGTACCTATAGATTTTGAGTGATATCGAGATTTTAGCATAGAACCTGCATCAAAATAGCTTGGTGATACTGTAATACAAAGTACGTTAGGCGTTGTTTCTACATGAGTTACCTGCTCAACAATTGAAAGCCAAGGTCCCTTGTTTATTATTACCTTTACACCTAAGGATTCTGCTGTTGCTTGCAATGACAAAGCTATTTTTTCTTGATCGGGTACTGTTGAGTTAATTAAAAACTCTACAGGGAATTGATCTAGCTTATCTGCATATTTTGATTTTGACAAATATTCTTTAGCTTTTTCAAGATTAAAACTGTATTGCTCCAAGCTCTTGTCAGCTCCCGGTACACCGGCTGCAACAGGACCTATAGCTTGTGGAGAATCTACATATATCTTTTTAGTCATCATTTGATAATCATACATGTAGTTTAAAGCTTTACGGAAATTAACATCATCAGTCGGAGCCTTTTTATTGTTGTACATCATATTTTGTACACCGCCGGCTGAATAAATACCTACTGATACTCCGGGGATTCTTGACATTGCCGCTACATTTTCAGCAGATTGATATTCATCGGCTATTTCTAACTCTCTGTTTTCTATCATTGTACGTGTAGTGGCAGGCTCTGAACTGTTTATAAGTTTAATTGTATCCGGAGCATCCTTATTTTCCCAACCAGCCCAATAGTCTTTAAATCTTGCAGCTATAACATGCTGCTGCTGCTTAAGCTCTGTTATAGTATATGGACCGCAGCCTGCATCATTAGACAGCAACCAGGTTTTTCCATAATCTCCGAATTCACCGTAACTGCCGCTCTTATCTATATTAGCCATTACTTGCTTTTCATTAACTATATATAATCTTATAAGAGTATTAACGAAAGGACCTAATGGTTTATTAAGAGAAAATTTTACTGTATAATCATCAACCTTACTTACTTCTTTAATTAAATCTTTAAACAAATAAGCAAAACCCTCTCCTATTCCGATAATTCTTTTTGCTGAAAACACTACGTCCGAT
>DAIUCB010000264.1:0-3871 GCA_036846385.1 Bacillota bacterium
CCGTTTGCTACACCTTTTACAATATCGGCTGCCTTTTTAGGCTCCAGTTTTCCTGTCGCTATATAATCCAGGAAAAATAAAGGCTTTGCACCCTGGCAAATAACGTCGTTAACGCACATTGCCACTGCATCTTCGCCTATAGTATCATGGATATCCGTCTTAAATGCTATCATCAGCTTAGTTCCGACTCCGTCAGTTCCGGATACCAGAACCGGCTCCTCATATTCATTTTTATCAATAGCAAACAATCCGCCAAAGCCGCCTATATCAGATACAACGCCTTTTGTGTAGGTTTTTTTAACATAATCCTTGATTAACCTCACCGTTTCATAGCCGGCATGTACATCAACACCGGATTCCTTATACGTTAATTTATCAGACATCATAGCTCCTTCACTCCTTTACTAATCAAATTTTGGAACCTCCATAGGATAATCGCCGTTCAGACAGGCTAAACAAAATCCTTTATCTGACTCCGTTGATTTTCTTAAGCCCTCTATGCTTAGAAAATATAAGCTGTCTGCCTTTATATAATCCTTTATTTCATCAACTGTTTTTGTTGCTCCTATTAAATAATGCCTAAAAGGCGTATCAATTCCAAAAAAGCAGGAATGGGTCACAGGAGGAGAAGCAATTCTGATGTGTACCTCCTTTGCGCCTGCCTTTCTTACCATTTCAGCAAGCTGTCTTGTGGTTGTTCCTCTCACAATACTGTCGTCTATCATTACTACAATTTTATCCTTCACAAGCTCCTTAAGAACGCTCAGTTTTGTTTTTACGCCTTCCTCACGCAGATCCTGGCTCGGTTCAATAAATGTACGCTTTGCATATCTGTTTTTAATCAAGCCAAGTCCAAAGGGTATTCCCAGCTCATGAGCATAGCCCATTGCAGCCGGTGTTCCAGAATCCGGAACGGCAAAAACCAAATCAGCCTTTACAGGAGCTTCGTGAGCAAGTATTTTACCTGCATTATATCTTGCTTCATAAACATTAACACCGTCTATAGTACTGTCAGGTCTTGCAAAATACACATATTCAAAAATACAGGATTTCTGCTGTGCATATTTTGTGCTTTTAATGCTCTCAATACCCTTTTCAGTGATAATAACAATTTCGCCCGGCTCAATATCTCTGACAAATTCACCGCCCATTGCACTTATGGCACAGCTTTCTGATGCAAGCAAATAGCCGTCAGGTCTTTTGCCCAAGCAAAGAGGTCGTAAGCCGAAATGATCTCTGAAGCCTATTAGCTCCTTGCCTGTCATTAATACAAATGCAAAAGCACCTTTTATAATTTCCATTACATTTTTAATTGATTTAATGATATCACCGTTAGAATTTCTTGCAATCATATTGGCTACAACCTCAGTATCTATTGAGGTTTGAAAAATTACACCGCTGTCCTCTAAAATTGCTCTCAAAGAATCTGCATTCACTAAATTTCCGTTATGTGCAAGTGCAATAGAGCCGCTTTTAAATTTCACCACCAAAGGCTGTGCATTTTCTAATTGGCTGCCGCCTGATGTAGAATATCTGACATGACCGATGGCAATACCTCCTGATAATCTTTCGATGACATCCTTAGTTATGACATCAGTTACCAATCCCATACCTTTATGGTAATCTATTTTCCCTCCGGTATTTATGGCTATCCCGGCACTTTCCTGACCTCTGTGCTGTAGGGCGAATAAACCGTAATACATTAATTGTGATGTTAATTCTGAATTTTCAGTAAAAATTCCAACGACTCCGCATTCCTCATGAAGCTTATCGTCATCATCAAATATATTATCGTACATAATTTCTCCTAATATAATTATTTTTTGCTGATTCTGTTTAACACTTCCTGATAAACCTCTTCAACTCCGCCCATATCTCTTCTGAATCTGTCCTTATCCAGCTTTTTGTTTGTTTCTGCATCCCATAATCTGCAGGTATCAGGAGAGATTTCATCGGCTAATATAACCTGACCGTCATATACTCCAAATTCAAGCTTAAAGTCTATCAATTTAATATTTTTTTCTATAAAGAATTTTTTTAATATTTCATTAACCTTTAAAGCATATTTTTTTACTGTTTCAAGCTGTTCCTCAGTTGCATATTCCATTGCAGCTATATGGTAATCATTTATCATAGGATCTCCAAGCTCATCATTTTTATAGCTGAATTCAAGCACGGTTTTTTTCATAGGAACGCCTTCTTCAATTCCCAATCTCTTTGAAAGCGAACCTGCAGCTACATTTCTTACAATAACCTCCAGAGGTAATATTTTTACTGCCTTAACAAGTGATTCTCTGTCGCTTAAAAGCTCTATCTGATGTGTGGGTATTCCTTCCTCTTCAAGTAATGCAAACATTGCTGCCGACATTTTATTGTTAACTACTCCCTTGCCTACTATTGTACCTTTTTTTTCTCCGTTGAAAGCAGTAGCATCATCCTTATAATCTACAATATATTGCTTATCATTGTCTGTTCTGTATACCTTTTTTGCTTTTCCTTCATATAACATCTCTAATTTTTTCATTCTTTTCTCCTCGTATTTTATTATATACTTTTTAATTTTTCGTTTAAATTTTTATCTTTTTCTACTACCTTTGCTGCCATTTGAGCTTTGTATTCCTTGAATTTTGCTCTTAATATTTCATGCTTTACAGATAATATCTGTATTGCAAGCAGTGCTGCATTTTCTGCACCGTTTATTGCTACAGTTGCTACCGGAACTCCCGGAGGCATTTGTGCTATTGCAAGAAGTGCATCCATTCCGTCCAGCTCTGATGCTTTTATCGGAAGACCGATAACCGGAAGAGGCGTACAGCCTGCCAATACTCCCGGCAAATGTGCCGCTTTCCCTGCCGCTCCGATAATCAGCTCATATCCGTTTTCTTCTGCCTTGCTTGCAAAATCAAGGGCTGTAAAAGGTGTTCTGTGGGCTGATATTACCCTTACATCAACCTCAACTCCAAAATCCTTTAATATTTTCAATCCTTTTTCTACTATCGGAAAGTCTGAATCGCTTCCCATAATTAATGCTACCTTCATAATTCCTCCTGATTATTTAAAATATTTTACTCCTGCTTCAAACACTAACTGATCCTTGTTACCCGGTATATTTAAATACAAATCCTTATCAAGCCTTTCTGAATGTCCCATTTTTCCGAGAACTCTGCCGTCAGGGCTTGTTATACCTTCAATTGCTTCAATTGATCCGTTAGGATTGAACAGTCCTTCATAGGTTGGTTTATTTTCATAGTTTACATATTGTGTGGCTATTTGTCCCTTTGATTTTAATTCTTTTATCCAATCCTCTCCGGCAACGAATCTGCCCTCACCATGAGATAACGGCATATAATGCACATCTCCTACCTTGCAGTTATTGAACCATGGTGAAAGGTTTGATACTACCTTGGTCATTCCGAAGGTTGAAATATGTCTTGCAATCTTATTGTAGGTCATTGTCGGGTAATCTTCCTTCATATCAACTATTTCTCCGAAGGGGACGAGACCCAATTTTATAAGTGCTTGGAAGCCGTTACATATTCCGATTATTAAACCGTCTCTGTTTTTCAGTAAATCTGTTACCGCATCCTTTAGCAGTTCATTTCTGAATACTGCTGCTATAAACTTTCCTGAGCCCTCAGGCTCGTCTCCGGCACTGAAGCCGCCGGGAAATGCGATTATTTGGGATTGCCTTATTTTTTTATTCATTTCTTTAATGGAAGCTTCAATATCAGTCTGGCTTAAATTCTTGAATACGAATATTTCCGCATCAGCACCCGCTCTGTCAAAGGCTCTTTTTGTATCGTATTCGCAGTTTGTTCCCGGAAATGCCGGTATAAATACTCTCGGTCTTGCAATTGTTATTGAAGATTTA
>DAIUCB010000265.1:0-3836 GCA_036846385.1 Bacillota bacterium
CTGTTATTATCTGCAATAAAATATTCGAAAAGTATATTAATATGGAATTCAGCCTGCCCTTTAATGATTCTCCTGCCTCCAGAATCCTGTCAGCTGCATACTGTATATATTGATTATCTATTTTGTCTCTAATATTTGTTACAATTTGCCCTATATCTATATTTTTGTCCAAGAAAAAATCTGCAACTGCATTTATATTATCAATTATCTTCGGTACCAATATAGAAAATATCAGCACAATAATTCCTACCAGAACTATACAGGCTAAAAATATTCCCTGTGTACGTCTGACATGCAGCTTATCCATACAGAATCTCACCACTGAATCCAACAAATAAGCTAATATGAAGGCATAAATCACCGGTGTGAAAGCATTTAAAAAAAGGCTGATTTTATTGTAGCTGAACACAATCAGAAGCATCAAGAATATTATTATTAAAACAGGGGCGCAAAATTTAACTAAGTTCTTATTTTTTTCTATAATATTCACCTCGAATTAATTTTATTGTAATGTTATAATATTTTAGCTTCTCCTCTGTAAACTACTCCTCTTTTTCCGTTTACAGTAAGGATTTCACCGTCTTTTATAACCTCTGTGCAATTCTCGGCACCTACGATAACCTCCTTGCCCAGGTTTAGCCCTGCGATTATTGCATGTGAGGTTAATCCGCCTTCCTCTACTATTATGGCAGATGCTCTTTCCATATATTCAATTATATCCTTATCTGTTGACGTCATTACAATTATATCACCGTCATCAAATTTTTGCTTAAGCTCTTGATAACTTTTTGCTACCCTTGCTCTGGCGATTATTGTTTCTCTGCCTACTCCTACTTTTTTGTAGAGAAGCTCGCTTACTATATGTACCTTTAACAGATTTGTACTGCCTGATATCCCAACCGGTACTCCTGCCGTAATAACTATTAAATCTCCATTTTCTATATATCCGTTTTGCAAAGCTTTTGCAACTGAGCCTTCGATTATTTCATCTGTCGATTTCATTTTTTCTATTTTCATCGGATATACGCCCCAGTATAGGGACATTATTCTCATTACCTGCTCGCTTTCCGTTGCTGCTATTATTGGCGCTATAGGTCTGAATCTGGATACTGCGGCTGCAGTAAAGCCTGATGAGGTGGCTGTTATTATAGCTGATGCCTTTAAATCCAGGCAGGTCCTGCAGGTAGCCAGACTGATTGAATTTGTAATCGTATTGTTTGCGCCTATATATTTTGATTTAAGTATTTCATAATAATCAAGAGAATTTTCTATCATTACGGCAATTTTGCTCATAGTATACACCGATTCTGTCGGATAACTGCCTGATGCTGTTTCACCTGACAGCATTATTGCATCAGAGCCTTCAAATATTGCTGTGGCTACATCCGATACCTCTGCTCTGGTCGGTCTGGGATTTCTTATCATTGAATCCAGCATTTGTGTTGCTGTTATAACCGGTTTTCCTGCATCATTGCATTTTTTGATAAGCTCCTTTTGTACCAAGGGTACCTCCTCAGCAGGTATTTCTACACCAAGATCTCCTCTGGCAACCATGATTCCATCGGATACCTCAATTATCTCATCTATATTTTCTACTCCCTCTCTGTTTTCAATTTTAGAAATAATCCTTATATGGTCGGCGAAATTTTCCTCGAGGATTCTTCTTATTGATATTACATCATCTGCTTTTCTAATAAAGGAAGCAGCTATAAAATCTATTTCCTGCTTTATACCGAATTTTATGTCATTTATATCCCTTTCTGTCAGAGCAGGCAGGTTTATTTTTACATTTGGCACATTTACGCCTTTTTTATTTTTGATTGTTCCTCCGTTTTTAACTATGCATTTAAGATCTGTATCGCTGATTGATTCTGTTACCTCCATACATATCAACCCGTCATCTATTAAAACTGTATCTCCTTTTTTTAAATCCCTTGCAATATTTTCATATGTAACGCTTGCTATTTTTTCATTTCCTATTATATCACGTGATGTCAAAATATATTCCTGATCTTTTACCAGCTCTGCAACACCATTTTCAAAATCCCTCGTTCTGATTTCCGGACCCTTTGTATCCAGCATTATTGCAATTGATTGACCCATTTCTTCTCTGATCTTTTTTATTGTATCAATTCTAACTTTATGCTCTTCGTGACTTCCATGTGAAAAATTAAGTCGCGCCACATTTAAACCGTTATTTATGAGTTGCCTTAATACTTCTTCTTTCTCTGATGCAGGTCCTATTGTGCATACAATTTTCGTTTTTCTCATATTTTCATCTCCTTTAATAATTGGGTAAAGATTGAATTGATGATTTATATTGACAATATCTTTGTTAAATCGTATGTTGTTTTATCGAATATCTTTTTCGCCGATAAGGCTTCATTTATATCCATGTCAAATATCTCATTTCCTTTTACCCCGAGTACTCTGCCTGCCATGCCGTTTTTCAGCAAATCCACTGCTTTAGCTCCCATCTGGCTTCCTATCAATCTATCGAAGCCTGACGGAGTTCCTCCTCTTTGAGTGTAGCCTAAAACTGAATATCTGGTGCTTACCCCTGTCCGTTTTTCAATTTCTTCACTTATTTGTTTGGCATCTCCTGCTCCCTCGGCAAGAATTATTATACTGTGCTTTTTGCCTCGTGCTCTGCCTTGCATTATTTTATCGCATACCTCTTCAATATTATACTCCACTTCCGGAATAATAACCATTTCTGCTCCTCCGGCAAGTCCTGCATATAGGGCGATATCACCGCAATCCTTTCCCATTACCTCAATTACATTTGTTCTGCCGTGAGACGAGGAGGTATCTCTGATTTTTTCTACTGATTCAAGTACAGTTGACAGTGCGGTAAAAAAACCAAGTGTATATTGGGTATAGGGTAAATCATTGTCTATTGTACCGGGGATTCCTACTGTGGGAATACCTGCTTCGCATAATGCTTTAGCTCCCATGAAGGTTCCGTCTCCGCCAATTACCGCCAGTCCGTCTATTCCCAGATATTTTATATTCTGAAGAGCTTTGTTGAAGCCTTCTTTCTCTTGAAATTCCTTGCTTCTGGCACTTCCAAGAATTGTTCCTCCTCTGTGAATTATATCAGCTACCGAGGATAGCGACATTTCAATACTGTCACTGTCTATTAAGCCTTTAAAACCGTTCTTTATTCCGACAATACTAAAATTGCTGTAAATTCCGTATCTTACTACTGCTCTGATTGCCGCATTCATGCCGGGCGCATCTCCGCCGCTTGTTAAAACTCCTATCTTTTTCAAAATACTACCTCCTGTCGGATTTATATGTAAATCGTTGAATTTGTTATAAATGGTACATTAGAATCGTCCCTACTGTCCCCTAATTGCCAGGTTTTCTTCTCCCACAATAATTTTCAGGCTGTCAATCAGGTTTTTGTCATTAAGATTTGCATTGTTTGTTTCGGGAAGAAGCATGCTTGCCTTATCCTTTTCGTTATAAATGATTACATTGGAGCTGCCTCTGCTTCTCTGCAATAAATCTATTATGTCCTTTTTTATATTTTTATAATGTTCTTTATTTCTTACCTTTATGTAAAGCCTTTTGCCTTGATTATCTATTACGTCGGACGAATGTATTTCCTTATTCACTATCGCAGTTATTTTATTGCATAACAGCTTTGGTGTATCCTCTTCTGCTATATTTAATGTTCCTTCTGCCAATATTATATTGTCCTCATACAGCAGCTCTTGATAGCTGTCATATATTTTGGGAATTATTATTACCTTTTTTGTACCGTATAATTCTTCCAGTGTTATAAGGGCCATCTTTTTTTTGTTTTTAGTTATTTGTTTTTTTTTTTT
>DAIUCB010000266.1:0-3818 GCA_036846385.1 Bacillota bacterium
TTTTCAGAAAATGTTCTAAAAATTCAGTCACACCAAAATCGGCCAGTGCAGATCCGAAAAATACAGGTGACAGCTTACCGGACTTAACAAGCTCCAAATCAAATTCATTGCCGGCTCCATCAAGCAAATCCATTGCGCTCCTTAAATTTTTTAAATTCGTAGGGGAGATAACACCATCTAATTTATTTGAATATACACCTTCATCATCCAGATTAATAATCTGATCTTTTCTGAATAAATTAATTTTATTTTCTAATCTGTCATAAACCCCTTCAAATTCCTTGCCACAGCCAATGGGCCAGGTAACTGCAACTGATTGTATACCCAATACATCCTCTAATTCCTGAGTTGATTCAAGAGGGTCCATAGATTCTCTGTCAAGCTTATTAACAAATGTGAATATTGGGATACCTCGCATGCTGCATACCTCAAACAGCTTTTTTGTCTGAGTTTCGATACCCTTTGCAGCATCTATAACCATTACGGCACTGTCAACAGATGTTAATATACGATAGGTATCCTCGCCGAAATCATTGTGACCCGGTGTATCCATTATAGATATTACCTTATCGTTATATTCAAACTGCATAACCGAAGATGTAACAGAAATACCACGTTGCTTTTCTATTTCCATCCAGTCGGATTTTGCAAATTTTGAATTTTTCCTCGCCCTTACAGTTCCTGCCTCACGAATAGCACCTCCGTGAAGGAGAAGCTTTTCAGTCAATGTTGTTTTACCGGCATCAGGGTGAGATATAATGCCGAAAATACGCCTTTTATTTATTAATTCCTGCCTTGTCATATATTAAATGTCCTTTCTGAAACATATAATTATTTATTTTCTACCTTAAGTATTTTACATTAAATATTAAGAAATATAAAGAAAAAAATATGAGATATGATAAATAAAATAACTATTAAAATTATTTGTCTATTATTCAGATAAAAAAATAAGGATTACAATTGCAATCCTCATTTTTTATCTGAATTTTTATAATTAATATTTTGCGATTCTCGGATAATATTGTTCACTATTTCCAATATATCATCTTTATATGAAGAAAATGGCTCAGGCAACTTTTCTGAATCAGGAGCTAAGTTTCCAAATAACATGTAGTCGGCAGAAAACTTAAAGCTAGTACATATTTTATACAGCGTATCTACAGACATTCCTTTTTTTCCATTTTCAATTTCTGCTAAAAATTGAGGAGATATTCCGGCCTTCTCAGCGAATTCTTCACGTACCATATTCATTTTTTCACGCTGCTTACGTAATCTTTTACCTATTTGAAGCCTAATATCCTTTTCCATCTAATCACCTCTTTTATATAATAACTATTGCTTTATGAGTATTACATAAGCTATAATTATAACAGTACGCTGCCGGCGTATTATCCTAGTTAATTTAATCTTAATATGAAGTGAGGTGCGGAATGGTATATGTAAATCAATTAAAAACTTGCTGTTTTATAGGTGATTATCTTCAATTTTCTTCAACAAAGGCTAATGTACAATATCCGTACAAAATTGAATTAAAAGCAGTTTTCAGAGAAAGGATTATTCATCTGATTGAAGATTTATCTGTAACACATTTTATGAGCGGCATGGAACTTGGTATAGAACAATATGCAGCAGAAATAATACTTGATTTAAAAAAGCTGTACCCCCAAATAAAGCTGGAAGGAGTACTGCCATTTGAAACTCATGCAGCAGAATGGTTTGAATATGAACGTGACAGATATTTTTCCATCATGAAATGAATCGATAAAGAAACACTGCTGCAATATCATTACTCTAAAGATTGTATGAGAAA
Organism: Bacillota bacterium; assembly: GCA_036846385.1. Taxonomy (GTDB): domain Bacteria; phylum Bacillota; class Clostridia; order Tissierellales; family Sedimentibacteraceae; genus Sedimentibacter. The sequence goes on from DAIUCB010000266.1 coordinate 1,814, forward strand.
ACGCGATTTATATATGATAAGTAAATCTAAATATATCATTACCGTATCACACGGCGCAGACAAAAGAATTGACAACTTAATCTCACAATCACAATCGACAGGCAGAGTAGTATATGTCATGGATTTGCAAACTCCGGATATTAAACCAAATATCAGAATATGCAGATAATATATATTTTTACTATATCTAACATTATATACTATTACTAAATAAATACAATCATATTAAATTTCTTTATATATATTATAATGAATTAATTTTATTTAAACTTTCTGCTCTATGACCGTAGCAAACCAGGGGACGGACCTTCGATTGGAAAGATCCGTCCCCTGGTTTGCCCTAGTTTAATTATATTTTTATTGAACTAATTTTAATTAAATGATATAATAATTTGAACTAGTATATAGTTTTTCCGATGGTATATACCATCGGATTATTAATATAAAACGGATAAAATAAAGGTTGGAAAATTATGAGCAAAAGAGAAATACAGACTAATGATACCGAGAAATCAATGGTGTACGGTGACAAAATAACAGAGCTTAAAAATAATAATGAACAATATTTTATTATTAACGGAAGAAGAAAAACCTATCATATATTAACCTACGGTTGCCAAATGAATGAGCATGATTCGGAAAAAATATCAGGTATTCTCACATCAATCGGCTACGAGGAAACCGATGATGAAAAAAATGCAGATTTAGTTATTTTTAATACCTGCTTAATAAGAGAAAATGCCGAATTAAAGGTATTCGGCAAGCTTGGTGAGGTTAAGGGATTAAAAAGAAACAAGCCCGATATGCTGGTAGCCATATGTGGATGCATGATGCAAAAAGAAGAGACAAGAGAAAAGGTATTAAAAAAATTTAAATTTGTAGATATTATTTTCGGAACCAATACAATACATGAACTGCCTGCTTTGATTTACGATGTTGAATTCAATAAAAAAAGAAGTGTTGATATAATAGATAACACTGAGCTGATATTTGAAAATATGCCTAAAAACAGAAAATTCAAATATAAAGCGCTTGTTAATATAACCTATGGCTGTAACAATTTTTGCACCTATTGTGTCGTACCCTATGTCAGAGGCAGGGAAAAGAGCAGGACACCTATAGAAATAATAAATGAAGTAAAATTGCTTGCTGCAGATGGCTGCAAGGAAATTACCCTATTGGGTCAAAATGTTAACTCCTACGGAAGCAGTATGGATAATAAGGTTACCTTTGCTGATCTGCTATATGAATTGAATAAAATAGACGGAATCGAAAGAATTCGCTTTATGACATCTCATCCCAAGGATTTATCCGATGACTTGATTACAGCTGTTAAGGAATGCAATAAGGTTTGTAATCACGTTCATTTACCTGTTCAATCCGGAAGCAATGAAATTTTGAATAAAATGAACAGAAAATATACAAAGGAGCATTATCTCTCTATTGTCAAAAAGCTAAAAACCGAAATTCCGGATGTAGCTATTACAACAGATATTATCGTCGGTTTTCCCGGAGAAACAGAAGAGGATTTTCAAGAAACAATAGATGTTGTTAAAAAAGCAGAGTATGACTCAGCATTTACCTTTCTTTATTCGATGAGAGAGGGCACAAAGGCTGCATCGATGGAAAACCAAATTCCTGATGAAACCAAGCACGAAAGATTTGACAGACTGCTGGAGGTATTATACCCTATAGTATTAAAAAGAAATGAGCAATGTATAGGAAAAACCTATCCTGTCCTTGTTGAATCCTTAAGCAAAACAACTGCCGATACCTTGACTGGAAGAACAGAGCATTTCAGACTTGTTCATTTCAATGGAAATGAAAGCTTAATCGGTAAAATAGTAAATGTAAAAATTACAAATGTTAAAACCTTTCACATGGAAGGTATAATTGAGTAATAACTTTTAACTATGATTTATTGATTTATTTTATATAAAGGAGTAACGCAAATGGCAAAATATACACCTATGATGGAGCAGTATTTAAGCATCAAGGAGCAGTA
>DAIUCB010000267.1:0-3789 GCA_036846385.1 Bacillota bacterium
TTCATCCTATGGCTTTACATTTTTTGATTTAGCTGATTGCTCTCCAAAGGCCGGAAAAACTAAACAAGCATGTGCCAGAGCAATTACTTATATGCTAAAAACACCAATATTAGTAAGCAATATGAAGGTGTTGAAATTATTACCAATAAAAATGATTGAAAAAAATACAAAGATACCCCGAAAAGTATTAGAGCGTCATCGAAAATATATAATAGCAGCGATAGAAATTATTTCCGGAGATTACCCCTATCTTGCAGAATATATGCGATTCATTAGAGAGGAGTTTAATAGATGAAAGCAGTAATAGTAGATATCAGAGATAACTTTGCAGCAGCTCTGTCCGATGATGGTCGTATATATAAAATTAAAAACAACAATTATACGATAGGGCAGGAGATAAAAATAAAAAAACAGATATTAAGTAACGGATTTGTCAAATTTGCAGCTTCAGCAGCAGCTGCAATTGCCTTGCTGGTTGTTCCTGCATGGGCTTACTATACTCCATATTCTTATGTAAGTATAGATATAAATCCCTCTATAGAATATTCTTTAAACAGATTTGACAGAGTACTTAATGTAAAGTCTGTTAATGATGATGGAGATGAAATCTTAAAGGAAATAGATTTAAAGGATCAAAAAAATAAAAGTATTGAAGACGCAATAAATGAAGTCTTAAACGAAGTCATTGAAAAGGGTTATTTAACAGAAGAGGATGGCGGAGTTATAGTAGTAACATCAAGTAAAAGCCAAGAAAAAAGTAATGAGCTTACATCAAAATTAAAATCTTCCGTAGAAGAAAAGGTAAAAAAAGATGCAGAAAATTCTAATGTAGAGGTAGAAGCAATAAGCGTCGGAGAAGACCGAGTTTTAGCAGCAAGAGAGCTTGGAGTAACGCCGGGTAAATTGAATTTAGTACAGAAGCTTCAAGAAAGAGTTGATAACCCTGATGATATAAAAATAGAAGAGTGGCTGCATAAACCGGTAAAAGAAATTATGAAAGCAACAAAGGAATACAAAAAAGAAGAAAAACCGGCTTATAGCTATAAAAATACAGATGATGAAGAAGACAAAGATGATGAAGATGATGATGAAATAAAGACAGCCAATAAAGAAATAAAAGAAAACAAGGATATCAAGGAAAATAAACAAATCAAAAATAAAGACAACAAGGATAACAAAAATAATAAAGACAATAAAGACAAGGATAACGGTAATAATAACAAGGATACCAAGGTATATAATAATAGTAAAAATAATAACAATAAAATCGAAACAAATAAAGACGATGACGATGATGAAATTGAAGAAGATGACGATGAGGACAATGAAGATGAAGATGATGAAGACAACGATGATGATGACAAGGACGGAGGTGTGGTAGAAATTAATAATCTGGATTGCACAATCACTTCAATAGATAAAAAAAACAATTCAATCACAGTAGTTTTATCAACACAAAAAACAATAAAGGTATATATTGATAAAAATACCATAATGCAAGACAGTAAAAATAAAAATAAAAATATAAATATTAGCAGTTTAAATATTAATGATAAAATAAAAGTAGATTTAATATACAAAGACGAAAAATTCAACGCAACCTCATTAACGGCTGCAGCAAATAACTAGCCCACCAATTTAATATTTTAGTATATATAAAGCTGAAATCCATTTACTTGTTATTGTAAAAGTAAGTGGATTTTCAGTTTTTATTGACAAATATTTTTTCATATAGTATTATTAAGCATAATTATATCTATTTGCGCTGCATACGTATTAAAATGCGTTATTCTACAGTACAAACTGAGCAGGCGATGAGCTGTAGCGGTTCATGGGGCTGGGCCTTAAGGCAGCAGGATGATTGATTCATACCTGTGGGACGGTAGTATGTCCCATGGGTATTTTTTATTTAAGAATTAAAATTTGTGAGGGAAAAATGATAGAGATAGGTGTTAGTAATTTGATAAAGCTTTACGGAGTAGATAAAATATTTGAAAATGTAACATTTGATGTTAAGACAAAAGATAAAATAGGTTTAATCGGCAGAAACGGAACGGGTAAAACAACACTCATGAAAATATTAGCCGGCTGTGAGGACTATCAAGGCGGACAGATAAATAAACGCAAGGGTCTGGTATTAGGCTATTTGGAGCAAATTCCAAATTATGAGGATGAAAATACAGTACTGGATGTTTTGAATAATGCATTTAAAAATATACAAAATATTAAAGAGCAAATGGAACAACTGGAAAAAACCTTTGATGATTTAGAGGGTGAAGAGTTAGAGTCAGCTATCAAAAGGTATGGCTATTTACATGAAACCTATGAAATAACGGGCGGATACAGTACAAAGGAAAAACTAAATAAAATAATGAATGGACTCGATATTTCCGGGGAAATGTCGAAAAGAAAATTTAACACTCTCAGCGGCGGGGAGAAGACAAGGGTAATCCTCGGTAAAATATTATTGGAGGGTCCTGATTTGCTGCTTCTTGATGAACCGTCAAATCATTTGGATATCAAGTCTGTAGAATGGCTGGAGGAATATTTGAATTCCTATGAGGGCACTATAGTAATGGTATCACACGACAGATATTTTTTAGACAGAGTTGTAAATAAAATAATCGAGCTGGAATCGGATGGTGTTGAGATTTATAGCGGAAGCTATTCTAAATATGTGGCCGAAAAAGAGCTTAGATTTTTACAGGCTGTTAAGGAATATGAAAATCAGCAGAAAAAAATTAAAAAGATGGAAGAGCAAATAAAACGATATCGCATTTGGGGCGAGATGCGAGACAGTGATAAAATGTATAAAAGAGCGAAGGAATTGGAGAAACGGCTTGAAAAAATAGAAAAAATCAATAAGCCGATAGTAGATAAAAAAACAGCAGACTTTCAGCTGAACGGCGTTGAAAGAACCGGCAAAGAGGTTATAAAGGTTGACAGCATAAAAAAATCCTACGGCGATAGGCTGTTATTTCGTGATATAAGCTTCACATTATTTTATAAGGACAGCTTTTGTATTTTGGGAGAGAACGGTACGGGAAAATCTACAATTTTAAAAATAATAATGAATGAAGCGCAAAGCGACGGCGGAGATGTTAAAATAGGGGCAAATGTAAAAATAGGTTATTTACCTCAGGAAATCAGCTTTGACAGAGAGGACATTTCTATTGCAGATTATTTTTCATATAATTATGGTATTTCCGTAAGTGAAGCAAGAAAAGAATTAGCTAAAATCCTTTTTACCGGGGAAGATGTATATAAGCATATAAGTACATTATCCGGGGGTGAAAAGTCAAGATTAAAGCTTGGAATGCTCATTTATGAAAAAGTAAACACACTGATACTTGATGAACCTACCAATCACTTAGATATAGATTCAAGGGAAATTTTAGAGGAAAACCTGATAAATTATGACGGAACAATACTTTTTGTGTCACATGACAGATACTTTGTTGATAAAATAGCATCATGTATAGGCGAAATAGAAAACAAAGCCTTTAAAATGTACAACTTCGATTATGAGGGCTACAGGATGGAAAAACAAAGAGTCATGGATGCTGCAAATGAACAATTACTTAACCGTGACATCAGTAAAAAGGATAACAAAAATAATTCACAAAACAAAGAGGATTATTTTAAGAAAAAGGAAGAAATTAAAAAAACAGAAAAAAGAAAAAGAGACATGGAAAGACTGGAGAAAGAAATTCTGTCAGGTGAGAAGCAAATAGCAGAGCTGGAGGAAATGTTAAATTCAAGCTCAGCAGGATGGGATATTGAGGAATA
>DAIUCB010000268.1:0-3767 GCA_036846385.1 Bacillota bacterium
AGCAGTTCCTACTGTCAAAATAACCGTTAATGCAATAAACATTACGATACCCTGCATCGTATCTGACGCGGTTTCTGCCAAAAATCCTCCGACAAAAGTATAAAATACAACAAATACAGCACCTGTAATCATCATTGAAACATATGAAAAACCAAATAAAGTGCTGAAAAGCTTGCCGACTGTTACAAAGCAGCTTGCGGCATAAACTGTAAAAAATACTAAAATAAATACTGCCGAAATAGTCATTATCAATTTATTTTTTTCTTTGAAACGATTGCTTAAAAAGTCAGGAAGTGTAATTGCATCACCTGCAACAATTGAATATCTGCGGAGTCTTCTGGCAACTATAAGCCAATTTATATACGTACCGATTGCAAGACCGATAGCAGTCCAGGCTGCATCACTTAAGCCGCACCAATATGCCACACCGGGCAAACCCATTAAAAGCCAGCCGCTCATATCAGATGCTTCAGCACTTAAAGCAGTAACCCACGGACCGATTGACCTGCCACCTAAGAAAAAGTTCTCGCTGCTTTCATTAGCGCGTTTTGCAAAAAATAATCCAATACCGATAACAATAGCCATGTAAATAATCATAGAAATAAAAATCTGTATAGTGTCACCACTCATTTGTTTTCCTCCCTATTTTACATAATAATATTGCATAACTAAAAACAAAGGCGTAAACATTAATAAATAATTATAATATGTTTACTGAATTAAAATAAAGCAAAATTAAATCTTATTATCTGAACTATACATAGAAAGATAAATTATATAAAATATAAACTTTTTAACCTCCTTTACTATTTTATGAAACTTTGAAAATAAATATTATATAATTGATCAGTGCTATGACAGTGTCATTTGGATTATAATGTTAACGATTTCCTAGGTATAAAAAATAATATATATTTATCAATAGTATATTACTTATCAATAATAATGTCAAGTAAAAATAATGTGCACAGCATCATGACAGGTATTGTATTAAAAAGCCCATAATTATTGATAATTCAACCTTTACGGGCTCATGATTTCTCATTTTTCTTCTAATTATATGACTAAAATACTACTATAAATATTCGCTATTAATTGCTAAACTTCATAACCCTCATGGAATTCAGAACTGCAATAACGGCAACCCCCACGTCCGCAAATACAGCCTCCCACATATTAGCAAATCCTGCGGCACCAAGCAATAAAATTATAGCCTTTATACCCAAGGCAAAAATAATATTTTGCCAAACAATTTGATTTGTTCTTTTAGCTATTTTAATAGCCGTTTCAATTTTCGAAGGTTCATCTGTCATAATTACTATATCGGCAGCTTCAATTGCTGCATCAGAACCCAAGCCGCCCATTGCAATACCGATATCTGCTCTTGCAAGAACAGGTGCATCGTTTATTCCGTCACCGACAAAAACTACGCGTCCGCTTGCAGATTGATTGACAATTTGCTCCAGTTTTTCAACCTTTTCATGAGGCAGAAGCTCCGTAACCACATGCTCAATGCCCAATTCCTTTCCGATCCTTTCACCGACCGATTTCAAATCTCCCGTTAACATGAAAATATTCTTTACACCCAGCCTTTTTAATGCACTGACGGCATTGGAAGAATCGTGTCTTATTTCATCCGAAATAACGATATAGCCTGCAAATATTTTATTTACTGCAATATAAACAACTGTACCGACAGTCTCAACCCTGTTATATTCAATATTTTCGTTATCCATCAGCTTACCGTTTCCGGCAAGTACTTCTTCTCCCCTTATTCTGATTTTAACGCCATGACCTGAAACTTCTTCATATTCTTCAACTATACTTTTGTCTATATCCTTTTCAAAAGCTCTTATTATTGAAGTGGCAATCGGATGATTAGAAAAGCTTTCAGCATATGCGGCATATTCCAGCAAAGCTTCCTCAGAATACTCAGATTGAGATTTTATTTCAGTTACATTGAATACGCCCTTTGTTAAGGTACCTGTCTTATCAAACACAACAGTCTCAATATTATTCAATGATTCCAGATAATTACTTCCCTTTACCAAAATCCCTCGCCTTGATGCAGCACCTATACCCCCAAAGAAGCCTAATGGTATAGAAATAACTAATGCGCAGGGACAAGAAATAACCAAGAATATTAATGCTCTGTAAAACCAATCCGAAAATACCGCACCCTTAATAAATAACGGAGGGATAATTGCTATAAATACTGCGGTAATAACAACGATAGGAGTATAATACCTTGCAAATTTGGTTATAAATTTCTCCGTAGCAGCCTTTTTGCTGCCGGCATTTTGAACCAAATCCAATATTTTCGATACTGTAGAATCTCCGAATTCCTTTATAACCTCAATTGTTAAAGCACCGTTATTATTTATAAATCCACTCAAAACCTCATTTCCTGCTTTGACCTCTCTGGGTACGGATTCCCCTGTTAAGGAGGACGTGTCAACCATTGAAGCACCGTATATAACTCTTCCGTCAAGAGGAATCCTTTCTCCGGGCTTAACCACAATAATATCTCCGATTTTAACCTCGTCAGGCGATACGATTTTAAGCTCTTTGCCAATTTTAAGATTAGCATAATCCGGTCTGATATCCATCAACTCGCTGATTGATTTTCTTGAACGCTCAACAGCAATATCCTGAAACAATTCTCCTATTTGATAAAACAGCATTACTGCAACACCCTCAGGGAACTCTTTGATTATAAAGGCTCCAATTGTAGCAATTGACATTAGGAAGTTCTCATCAAATATATGTCCGCCTCTGATATTTTTAAACGAACGCAATAATATTTCTCCTCCTACTACAATATAACTTATAAGAAATAAAGAAATTTCTATATATTTTGGCAAATTTAATATCAATGCAGCAGCAAATAAAACACCGCTGATGATAATTCTGATTATATTATTTTTATTGGAGCTTTCCTCATAGCCTTTTTCTTTTTTTTCAGAGCTGTCTCTCAAATTAATAATCTTAACATCCGGCTCTATCTTTTTAATTATATTTGAAGCATCAGAGATAATTCTGTCATATTCCTTAGCATCCTTTGCTTCAATTGTTAGCTTTTTAGAAACAAAATCAACAGAAGCATTATTCACCGCCGAAAGCTTCTTTATCTGAGTCTCCATTTTAGCCGCACAGCCTGCACAGCCCAAGCCTTCCAGCATCAGTTCTACTTTAACCATTATCATAATCTCCTTATTATTTTTCTGTAATATGAATTAAGCCTTGATCAAAAATATGTTTTACATGGTCATCATCTAGGGAATAATATACCACCTTGCCGTCCCTTCTGTATTTAACTAGCCTTGCTTGCTTCAAAACACGAAGCTGATGAGATATTGCCGATTGAGTCATGTTCAATAATGCGGAAATGTCGCATACACACATCTCTGATGCAAATAGTGCATACAGAATTTTAATTCTTGTTTTATCTCCAAAAACCTTAAAAACCTCCGCCAAATTGTATAGAATTTCTTCGTCAGGCATTTTTTCCTTCACTGAGTTCACAACAATCTCATGAATAACATTACAATCACATCTTTCAAATTCTATATTATTTTCCATATAGCAATCTCCTTTTCATCTAATGAACATTTGAGCAATCATTCATATGTTAATTTGATAATATCATTCAAAATCTTTTTTGTCAAGAAAATTTATCTAATAGACTTTATTAATCCTTGCTTACATTATTCAGACTGTCTATTAACAAAAATTCCTTTAAATATTGAATTTTTTACTATATAATG
>DAIUCB010000269.1:0-3765 GCA_036846385.1 Bacillota bacterium
AATAATACCTTCCTGGAAACCGACAATTTTACCTGTAGTCACTACAGCTGCACCTTTCAAAACGTGTGTTTTTCCAGATCCAACAGTATCAACCTTGCTTACCATTCCCGGGAATATTCCGCCAGGACCTTCTACCTTTACTCTAGGCTCGATAACATCCTTAACAGGCGTTATACGAATGCTCTCACCCGGCTTAGCAAGCTCAAGCTCAACTGATTTAAAATTTTGATCTTCTAGAATTAATGCTTTCAATTCTTCTTTGTTCACATAAAGTGTTCCATTTTCTACTTTTGACACATCAGAAAATTGTATGTCTTTAATATAAATGTAACCTAATTCTAATTTCAAAAAAAATCACCTCCGAATTATATTTTTATTTATCTATTTAATGCGCTTTCCAGCACAGTTAAATCAACCAATTTAAAATCTTCAATTATTTTATCCGTTAATTTAAAACTCAATTTAGTAAACTTGTCATAAGTCATTATAGAATTTTCTATTAACACTACAGATTCGTATTTAAGATTCCCTTTTTCATCAGAAATTATTATAGATTTATAGGGAGTTTCATTTGGTTTTACGCTGCTTGACAAGGGATGAGTCAACAATTCATAGCCTTCATGAATTTTATCTCTTGTTTTAATCAAAACATCCTTGAAGTCACCATTTACAAAGTCAATATTATAACATTTTTTATATTTTTCATATACCAAATCATTATTAGTAATTATCATATAGTTAATACCCACCATTTTTAATTTTAAAACAAGCTTCCAAATTATATTTTATTATACCCTTTATTAACGAATTTTTGCACAAAAATAGCAGAAAGCATATTTGCCTTCTGCTCTGTTATTAACCTGAGAGATTCTTCCTGCTAGGAGTTGCTCCTTCGGTGCTGCGCTTTCCAGAGTTTTGTCCATTTACGGTCCTTCTGCCTGAGATCATCATTAATAATATGGCTAATTATAAATTTTATCCTTCGGCGCTGTTAATTTTCTAACAGACTCTCCCGCAAATTTCATCCAAATAATTCAATTCGACTTGACTTAATTATATATAACTTTTTTTAATAAATCAAGTATTATTTATAAATTCTTTTCATTTTTTTTATTAATAACTTCAAGTATAATAGTGGCTATATTTGAAGAATGATCTCCGATTCTCTCCAGATTGCCGATTGTATCTAAAAATATTACACCGGAGTTCGGTTCACAAATATGATTGTTTAATCTTTCAATATGATTTTTTCTTAGGTTCTTAAACATATTATCTATATCTTTATCATTAAGAAGCACTTTGTTACAATCATCACAATCTATAGTAGTCAATGCATTAAGAGACATTTGATAAACCTCTTTGGTAAGCCCGTACATTTCTTTTATTTCTGAAACAGCTGATTCAGAAAAAGAAACATTATTTTCAATTTTATATAAGGCCAGCTCTGCAATGTTATCAGCATGATCGCCTACACGTTCTATATCGTTTAAACAATTCATCAGTGTAACCAGCTTATCCTTTTCATCATCGGTCAGCGATTCCTTATCCAACTTAACTAAAAATTCAAGTATTTGTTTTGTCAATACATTAACCTTTTTTTCCATGTCAAAAACCTTATAGGCTGATGCTTCATTTTTAGTCAAAAATGCATCAATTGACATTTCAAATTCATTATACACCATTTTTCCCAGTCTCATTACTTCCTTTGCTGCCTGATTTATTGCTATAGGAGGTGTAGCCAGAAGTCTTTGATCTATATATTTTATTATATTTTCCTTATCCTCATCCTCGCCTTTTATTATTAGCTTTGATGCTCTGACAAGGAGTCCGGAGAAGGGGAATAAAATTATTACATTTATTAAATTAAATAATATATGTCCTGCAGCTATTTGTTGAGGGACATAGTTAGGAACTATCTTAAGTATCAACCATTGTACCGGATATCTCAAGGCAAATATGAATAATAAAGAGCCGATAATATTAAACAGCAAATGAATTACCGCTGCTCTTTTAGCTGTTTTATTCGCACCTATACCAGATAACATAGCAGTTACACATGTCCCGATATTTTGTCCGAAAACAATCGGATATGCCATTTCTAATGTAATACCTCCGCTTGCGGAAACAGCTATCAATAAGCCTGTAGTTGCACTGCTTGACTGCAAAACTGCCGTCATTGCAAAGCCTACCAATATTCCTAAAAAAGGATTTGTAAACTTTGTCAAAAGCCCTGTAAATGCAGGGCTTTCATGCAACGGAACCATAGCGTTTTTCATTAAGTCCATACCTACAAACAATATTCCAAAGCCTATAATTACTTCCGCAAAGCTTTTTACTTTTTTCTTTTGTGATGCCAGATAAACAAATACCCCTACACCAATCATTAATGTGGCAATTTTTGTAATATCCAGTGCAACCAAGAAAGCTGTAACTGTAGTACCGATGTTTGCACCCATTATAATACCTACAGCTTGATCTAAATTCATCAAGCCTGCATTTACGAAGCCAACAGTCATAACAGTGGTAGCACTGCTGCTTTGAATTACTCCTGTTACCAGTATGCCGACAAAAAGTCCCATCAGTTTATTTTTGGTTAAAGCAGCCAGTATACTTTTCATCTTATTTCCGGCAGCCTTTTGCAAACCGTCACCCATATAGCTCATTCCAAATAAGAACAAGCCTAAGCCGCCTATCAAATTAATTGCTATATCCATATTCTATATCACCGTATCCTTTTATTATTTATTAATGCAAATTAGGAAATTTTAATTGTCTTAATGCCTCATATAATATTATATTTACAGAATTGGCAAGATTTAACGATCTTGCATGTTTATTATCAATCATAGGAATTCTGATTCTTCTGTCTATATAATCTCTGTGTATGTAATCAGGCAAGCCCGCTGTTTCTTTACCAAATATGATATAACAATTCTCCGAATATTCAACAGCTGTATAAAGTCTACTTTCCTTTGTGGTTGCAAAAAATATTTTTTCTTGTCCTATCGTTTCAAGTAACTCTTCAATATTTTCATAATATTTGATATTAACCAGATTCCAATAATCCAAGCCGGCTCTTTTAAGGTATTTATCGCTTACAGAAAACCCCAGAGGCTTGATTAAATGAAGATTGGCTCCGGTAGCTGCACAGGTACGCGCTATATTGCCGGTATTCTGCGGTATTTCCGGTTCGAATAAAACTATATTTATAGGCATTTTTACACCTCTGTTTCTCTTTCTTTACTCAACAAGTGGTATTATAACATTAAATATATCTAAAATAAAGACAATTTTTTTACCACATTTTTACACGCAGATTACATTGCTATTATAAGCTAGCTTAATAATTTAGCTATGATTTTTTGTTATAATAATTACATATTTCACTTAAGCAGCAGCTTTGGCATTTCGGACTTTGTGATGAACATATTTCTCTGCCATGAGTTATAAGTAAATGATGCATCAGATGGTAATATTTTTTAGGAAGCTTTTTCATCATTTCATCCGAAACCTTGTCAGCCGTATCGGAGGATGCAATTCCTATGCGCCTGGTTACTCTGAAAACATGGGTATCTACCGGAAACGCTGGTATATTAAAGGCTTCAATCAGTACTACACTTGCTGTTTTCCTGCCCACACCCGAAAGTGACATTAATTCCTCCATTGTACGGGGGACTTCACCGCTGAAATTTTCCTTTAATTCTCTGCACATATTATAAATACTTTTTGATTTGTTTTTGTATAAACCGATTTTTTTTATTTTAT
>DAIUCB010000270.1:0-3755 GCA_036846385.1 Bacillota bacterium
GCTTTAAAATATTGTCAAGCCGCATGGATGAAGAGTTTATATTCAATAAAATGTGCTGTTGTTCCTTATAGCTTATATCGTTAATATTAAGCTTTTCAATTTCAATTTTATTTGTACCGATTTTTTCTAAATTATATATTATATAATCTGATATGTCATTATGAATAACTATATCCGCAAATTCATCGTATACAAAAATATCACCTGTTTTGCTTCTGTCAATTCCCAAAGACATAATTGAGCCCAGATAGTCCTTATGACTCAAGGCTCTGAATCTTGATTTGTTATTTATTCTGAGACCTGACAAAAATTCATTACAGTCAGGTTTATCACAAAAATCATGGTATAAAATGAAAACTTTCCTCTCACCGTGTTCATATGAGGGGAAAAGTTCAAATTTAATATCAAAGCTATTAATTAATGGAATACTTAACTCAGCCACATAAGGGGTAATAAATTCCGTAATGGCAGGAGTATAGTTTTTAATCACATAAGAAATCTTATCGGATATCTTTTTCACTGAGTTTTTGGTTTCATCATCTCTAATAAAATCATAATATTTTTCAAAATTCTTCATATCGTCTATACCTCTTAAAGAGTATATATGATAGATTGAATTAAATTTAATATTAAAAATGCGAGTATCGGTGAAAAATCAAACATACCTCTGCTTAAGCCCACCCTATCCAGCAATGCTCTGCATGGTGCCAAAACAGGCTCAGTCAGCTGATAAATAAAATATGCTATCTTTGAATTTCTTAAATCCGGAAAAAATGATAGTAACACTCTCACTAATATTAAAGAATTTAACAACCTTACAAGTATATTGAGAGTCGTTTTTATTAAATACATATTGTCACCTATTACTTTTTATCTGTTATTTGTTGTAAAAGAAGCTTCTTTCAAATCTGTCTCCGAGACGTCCGTCTATTTGAACATTGCTTGGCGCTATAACAAAAATACCGGTAGATACTTTTTGAATGCTCGCCTCCAATGAATATACAGCTCCCTTTATAAATTCGAATATTTGCTTTTGATCCTCTAATTCCATTCCTTCAATGTTAAGTACAACTATTTTTCTGTTTTTAATTTCATCAACAGCCTTAGTACAATCCTCATATTTTTCAGGTTCGCATATAAAAACCTTCATATCGGAATTTGAATGAACCTTTATTACATTATTTTTTTTGGAATAAGTTTCTACTCTGTCAGATTGCCTGCCGCTTGTTTCAGATGATACGTCTTCATCATAATCATCATCGTCATCATAATCTGTAATACCTATAAAATCCTTCATTTTATCCATCATTCCCATAATAATAATCCTCCTTAGATTGTATTATAATTTCTTGCGCCAAATATAGCAGTACCTATTCTGACTATATTTGAACCCTCTTCAATTGCTATTTCAAAATCATTCGTCATTCCCATTGACAAATATTTCATATCGGTATTGCTTATCTTCATAGCAGAAATATTATCAAAGATTTCCTTCATTTTTTTGAAAACCCATCTTATTTCCTCAGGATTATCCGAATTAGGCGCAACAGTCATCAATCCCATCACTTTAAGGTTTTCAAATTGCTCCAAAGATTTAATGAACTCATATACGTTTTCATCATTTATTCCAAACTTGCTTTCTTCCTTAGCAATATTCAGTTCAATTAATATTTTTGCAATTAACCCGTGCTGAATTGCCCTTTTGTTTATTTCATTGGCTAAATCAACACTTTCGACCGAGTGAATGAGCTCAGCCTTATCTATTATGTATTTTACTTTGTTTTTTTGAAGATGACCAATCATATGCCATCTAATACCCATGTTCGGAAGCTGTTCATATTTACTTACCATTTCCTGAACCTTATTCTCACCCAGATTTATCAACCCACCTTCGACCGCTTCCCTTGCTCTAGCTGCATCAACTGTTTTTGATACGGCTATTACGGTAATATCCTGTGGATTTCTTCCGGCTTTTTCAGCCGAAGCAACAACTCTTTGTATAATATTATCAATATTATCCTTAATGCTCAACCTTCCGGCCCTCCTATTTAAGTATTTGTCCCTCGTATACCTTATCGGGCTCCAATACTATTTTGTCAAATATCTTTATTGTTTCATATTTTTTCTCGGAAAATTTAATAACTCTCCGATCATTTTCACTTACATAGTCTCCTATATATATAATCGCCGTTTTCTTATCCTGTCCTAATATTTCTACCGGAAAGAATTTGACAATATTACTTACATCCTTAACATAAACACCGGTCATGCCGTCCTTTTCACATAATGCCTTCGCATCAATTTTTAAGCCTTCGTGAGTATCTGTTATAAGCTGTAAATCCACATATCGTTTATCATAAACCTTATAAAAATATTCATCGAAATATATTATTAAAACCGATTGCTCACTGCCATAATTAATTTTCTTAATAAAACCCCATACTACATTTTCATCATTACCGGATGAAATTCTTGTTTTAATATATTTATTTTCCTCAAACAGCTTTGCATATTCATTGCTTACCGTTACTGCAATATAGTAATCAAAATTGCGAATTATTTTAAAAAGCTTTTGTCCATTTGCAACACTTGAATTTTTGCTTGTATCTGATTCCACATATTCCATCGGAGAAGTGCTGCTGGGGGTAATTGTCAAAACATCTCCATATTTATATTTATCTTCTAATCCATCTATTTTATATGTAATAATACCGGAACGATTTGAATAAAAGGGCAGCTTATTTTTTCCTAAATTTTTCAGCAAACTGTTTTTCAAGGATTCCAGCTGTTTTAAGTCATAATCCTTGTACTTATTGTCAGATGCAGAAGCTTCCGTATTATTATCCTCTTGTCCAACAATATTATACACATTTTCTAAATCTTTATTAAGAATACTTGATTGTAATTCTTTTTCTGATTTTTCATCATTTACTTTGGCGTCAGAAGCATGATTTTTTTTATTTTTCTCATTATTCTTCAGCTTTATTGCCGCTTCAATTTCATCTACTTGATCTTTCAAATTTGCCGTTTTGTTGTCTGTATTGATATCTGCTACTAAAAGACCTTTATTAACTTTATCTCCGTCATTATGATAGTAGGTGACAAATCCGTCTGAATTAGCAATGTAAATTTCTTCATCCTTTACAACAATACCTTTTGCACTTATTATATCCTCTAATACACCTTTTTCGGCAACGATTGTTTTAACCGACTCAATACTATTTTGAAAAAAATATATAACTATGCAAACTATGACAAAAGAAAAGAGAAAGTTTTTTAACCCGAAGCTTTTTTTTGCCATCTAATTCCTTGCCTCCAACACTTAATGATTGTATTATATCACATTTTTAATAGATTTTGCAAGTTATATATGCAATTTTTCAATTATTATTTCATTAATTTTCTATTAACTTCTTCACTTTAACGACAATCTTATCAATATTCTTGTCAAAATTCATCAATAAGCTTCATGAATTATGCCTTTTAAATTATAGGAAAGAGCCTTCCACGATAAATAAAAAATAGAGAGAGCATCATGCTCTCCCATAAATATAATAGCTTTATATAATTAAAAATATTATGCTTCCCGATCCGTCATTAACTATTTTTTCTATAGTCTTTTTAAGCTTCTTCCTTGCATTTTCAGGCATTGCCGTCAATTTTACCTCCAGCTGTTCTTCTACCAGACTGTATAATGTCTTTCCGAATATTTCTGCATCCCAAATACACTGAGGATTGTCGCGGCTGTTTTCAAT
>DAIUCB010000271.1:0-3730 GCA_036846385.1 Bacillota bacterium
CACAATTGTCGGTGAGGATAAAAAAAAGCTTAAACAGATACGGCAAACAGTCGGACTTGTATTTCAATATCCTGAATATCAGCTTTTTGAGGAAACTGTCGCAAAGGATGTTGCCTTTGGTCCTATGAATCTGAATCTTTCTCAGGAGGAAGTTGACAGCAGGGTGAAGGAAGCATTAGAGCTGGTTGGCTTTAATTATGATAAAATAAAGGATTTATCGCCCTTTGATTTAAGCGGCGGACAAAAAAGAAGAGTTGCAATAGCCGGAGTTTTAGCTATGAAGCCCAGTTATCTCATATTGGATGAACCTACGGCAGGACTTGATCCTGCAGGCAGAAACGAAATACTTTCTCAAATAAAGAAGCTGCATGCAAAGGGAGCTGTAACTGTAATTCTTGTTTCCCACAGTATGGAGGATGTTGCAAAGCTCGTAAAAAATGTTATTGTTTTATATAAAGGAAAAATTCATATGAAGGGCACTCCCAAGGAAATATATTCAAATGCAGATGAACTGAAAAAAATCGGATTAGGTGTACCTCAAATAGCTGAAATAGTCAGTGAACTAAGAAAAAACGGTTTTAATATTAAAAAAGATATAATAACTGTAGAAGAAGCTAAAGAAGAAATACTGAAAGAAATAAGGAGCAGAAAAAATGTTTAAAAATTTAACTATCGGGCAGCATTATCCTGTAGAATCAGCTGTACATAATCTCGACCCGCGAGTAAAAATCATATTAACCTTTGTCTTTATTATATCATTATTTCTTATCGACAGTTTTTTTGCATATTTATATGTACTTGCATTTTTGACTGTTGCAATATTAACTTCAAAGGTACCCGTAAAGTTCGTTTTGAGAGGTCTGAAGCCTATATTTATGATTATTGCCATAACCTTTATTATAAATTTGCTGATGACGCCCGGCAAAATAATTTTTCAAGCAGGATTTATTAAAATAACAGAAGAGGGGTTGAAGCAGGCAGGCTTTATGGCAATAAGACTTACCCTTCTGATTATGGGCACCTCAATGCTGACGCTGACTACATCACCGATTATTTTGACCGATGGAATCGAAAGTCTTCTTAATCCTTTTAAAAGGCTTGGTGTTCCTGCACATGAGCTTGCTATGATGATGACGATAGCTTTGAGATTTATCCCCACACTCATGGAGGAAACTGAGAAAATAATGAAAGCACAAAAATCCAGAGGTGCGGATTTTGAAAGCGGCAACATAATAAACAGAGCAAAAAATCTTGTACCCTTGCTGGTGCCGCTGTTTATCAGTGCTTTCAGAAGAGCCGATGAATTAGCCATGGCAATGGAAGCAAGATGCTACAGAGGGGGAGATAACAGAACCCGTATGAGGCAATTAAAAATCGGAGCAGGAGATTACGTTGCAGTTTTGTTTTTTATAATTTATATGACTGCAATAATAATATCGAAATTATGGTAAGAAATATTAAGCTTACAATTGCCTATGACGGCACTGCTTATCATGGATGGCAAACCCAGGCAGGGAAAGCTACAATACAGGAAACAACAGAAAATGCAATAATGACAATAACAAAGCAAAAGGTTGATTTAATAGGTTCAGGCAGAACTGACAGCGGAGTCCATGCATTAGGGCAGGTGGCAAATTTTAAGGCGGATTTCGGCATTGAAGAAGATAAGATTAAAATTGCTTTAAATGCTAACTTGCCTAAAGATATCAGAGTAATAAAATCAGAGGATGTACCTCTTGAGTTCCACGCCAGATTTGATGCTCACCGGAAGACATATTTGTATCAAATATATAATGACAGGGTAAACAGCCCTTTTTATTGTAATTATTCATACTTTGTTCCTTCACTGTTAGATATTGAAAAGATGGAAGCTGCATCGAGGCTTTTAATAGGAAGTCATGATTTTAAAGGCTTTATGGCGTCAGGCTCCGAGGTTAAAACGACTGTCAGAACAATATACGATTTTAATATCGTCAAAAATGATAAAATTATATGCTTATATGTTACCGGAAACGGATTTCTTTATAACATGGTCAGAATAATAGCGGGAACCTTGGTCGACATCGGCAAGGGAACCAAAAACCTCGGATGCATAGCCGATGCACTGGAATCCGGTGACAGAAAGCTGCTCGGACATACTGCCAAGCCGGAGGGATTGTTTCTGAAGGAAGTAAATTATTAAAAATTAAAAAATATTAACACAGTTTTATAATTGTAAAAAATTATAAAAAATACTTGACTTATGGTTGCTGTTAATATAGAATTATAAGGTATGAAAATGAGAGAAAAACCGTTCCAATGCCCCGGAGTTAGGTTTTTTGAATAGATTATGAATATTTGATATTAAATTATAGTAGAAGAATTACAGGAGGAAACAAAATGAAAAGCTTTAATGCTAAACCTAATGAAGTTCAAAGGGCATGGTATGTTATAGATGCTGATGGAAAAACTTTAGGTAGATTAGCAACAGAGGTTGCTAAGCTTTTAAGAGGAAAACACAAACCGATTTATACTCCCCATGTTGATACAGGGGATTTCGTAATAGTTGTTAATGCCGAAAAAATAGTTTTAACAGGAAACAAGTGGGATCAAAAGTTATATAGACACCATTCTTTTTATCCGGGTGGATTAAAAGAAACTCCTTATAAAGATTTTATACAAGCTAAACCAACACAGCCGGTTTACCTTGCAGTAAAAGGGATGCTTCCTAAAAACAGCTTGGGAAGACAAATGTTAAAGAAACTTAAAGTATATGCGGGTCCAGAGCATAATAACCAAGCTCAAAAACCGGTAGTGTATGAGTTTTAATAAGGTGAGGAGGATAAATGATGAACGTACAATATAGAGGTACCGGAAGAAGAAAAAGCGCGATTGCAAGAGTAAGACTTGTTCCCGGAACCGGTAAAATAAATGTTAACAAAAGAGATTTAGATGAATATTTAAAATATGAAACCTTAAGAGTTATAGTAAGAGAGCCTTTATTAATAACAGATACTATGGGTCAATATGATGTATTGGTAAATGTAAAGGGCGGCGGATATACAGGTCAGGCAGGAGCAATCAGACACGGTATTGCGAGAGCATTGCTTCAGGTAGACGCAGAGCTTAGACCTATACTTAAAAAGGCAGGATTCTTGACAAGAGATTCAAGAATGAAGGAAAGAAAGAAATACGGTCTCAAAAAAGCCAGAAAAGCTTCACAGTTTAGCAAGAGATAATCGAGATATATTTTCAATCAGAAGAGCTGCAGAAATGTGGCTCTTTTATTTTGCCTAAAACATACTATAATGTTCATTATCAATTGATACAGAAGATGCCACTATCATAGAACTTACCATAAACGGAAATGATGCTTTTTTAAGTATAAAAGACAATATTAATATTTTAGTATAAAAGACAATATTAATATTTTAGTATGGCATGATAACGAAACAACATATATTTTGACCGGAAATATAAGTGAAAATGATCTGATAAAAATAGCTGAAAATAAAAATTTTATAAAAATCAGTCGCTTTTTCTTCCTAAAATTGGTTAATAAGTATACAAACAATTTTAGGAGGATTTTTTATTAAAAAGAAATTATTATTATTTATGATGTTTATTGGTTTTATGTTTTCGCTTCTCTTTCTTGAGATGCGAAATATTGTTGTGTAATTTGTACATGATAATATTATGAGTAAAATAATAATTGTAATTAATATTTTAATAGTTATTATATGCGTATCAT
>DAIUCB010000272.1:0-3713 GCA_036846385.1 Bacillota bacterium
TCACTTCCTCTTCTTCGTAATTATTTTTATTAAATAAATCTATAAATTCCTTATTGACATTTTTTATGTTGATTTCTCTTTGATAGCTGTAATCTTCCTTTGGAATGCTGTTTACTATATCATCGAGGACAAATATGCCTTTAAAGAATATATTGTTTATAATGTAAATAATGATGAATATTTTTATAATCAGCTTGCAGTATTTTTGTGTTTTCCCTTCCGGAAATATTATCATCATAATATTAAATACTAAGATGAATATTAATATATTTATTATTGTATTTTTCATAGGCTACCCAAAAATGTTATTTATATAGTTTAATAAAATCGAATAATAAGCTGTAACTATTACAATCGGTGTTATCATGCATATGAGATAAATGTAAAATATATCAGCCATTTCATTGATTAGCTTTGATATATTCTCATTAACAGGTTCAACCAGTACCGAGGTTACTTTGTACATAATAAACACCAGGAATATTTTTATAAGGGATCCCCCGAAGGCTGACAGCATAAATACTATGATAATAATTCCCAGTACATCCTTTATCATTAATATACTTTTAAGGAAAACACCGAAAAAGCTTGTAACGGCATTCCCTACAACCGGTATTGATGATGGGGACAATGCCTTTATTGAACTGATAAAAATATTATCTGTTTTATATAATATATATCCTTGTACAGAAAAATTTATGACAACAATAATCATATATCCTGATAAAATTAATAAGGTACCCTTTTTTAAAAGCTTATAAAGCAGCTTGGCATTTACGAGCTTGCTTACATTGTTGATTAATATGACCGAAATCATAACTATTGTCATTATATCTGCAAAGCTATATATAAATTTAGTGGTGATTCCGATTATGTAATTTAAGTAGGTCTGAAAAAACTGCAATATACTTAGTTTTCCAAAGGTAAGCATTGCAGCTAAAAATAATCCGTTAATATCTTCTGTAATAGCTTTAAATTTTGAAAAATCATTTTTAAGTATATTCTTCAGACTGTTTACATCGTTAAGTATTATTGTAAAAATGATAATAACAGAAAAAAACACTACTATATCTGATACACTCTGATTATTTATTTCATCTGAAAAATAATTGATAATTGTAAGCAGTAAGCATATAACCAAAACATTTATGCAGGTTTTTATTATATCCTTGAAAAATCCCTGCTCTTGTCCCAATTCATAAAGGAAATAATCCTTTAGGCTTATATCAAGCCTTCCTTTAAATGCATTTTTTAATATTTCCTTTATATCAATATTTTTTTCTTTAAAATATGAGTTATTGTATTTTAAATAGTTTTCTAAATCATCGGTTTGCACCTCATCAACGGTATTTCCGAAATCAGAAGGCTCATTGGCGGATGCATATGCATATAAGCTGCTAAGTGATATTATGATTAAGGTTAATAAAATTATTTTCATTTTCATATTATCACCTGTTTACAAGAAGTAAAATTTGGTCTAAAAAAACTTTTATTATGTCAAATGAGTATATTAATATAATAAACTTGCCTGCCATCTCGACCTTTTTACCAATCGATTCATAATTTAAATCCTTGCACAGAAGAGCTATAAAATCACATATATATGCAATCCCGACGATTTTAAGAATAATCCCGAAGCTTTCAATTTTTATATTATATTTATAAAAAATGTCTATGAATTCGGAAATTTTATTTTTAGCTTGATCAAACAATAAAAATATTACAAGCAATCCGAATATTACAGTGATATATATTTTAAATTCTTGATTGACCTTGGATATCGTAATGCTTAAAATCATTGTAATTACAGCAATAAATATTATTTTTGCAAGCATTGTAACCATTCCCTTCATTAGTATAAATTGAAAATAGACTTAACCTCCATGAACAAATCATTCATCATATTTACAATAAGTGCCATGACTACAATTACTCCTGCCAAGGTAATAAACATTGCCTGTTCCTCTCTGCCTGTCCTGGATAAAATTTGATTAAAAACAGCTACCAGTATTCCTATAGCACCAACCTTAAAAATTATATCAATATCCATTGTATTTACCTCCTTATATCAATATTACCGCTGTAAGGCATCCAAATAAAATCGAAACCTTATTATACAGATTTTTTTTCTCCTTATGCGTTTCTTCATATTCACTCAAAAATTTTTCCATTTCATTTTTTGTTACAATAAGCTTTTTTTCTAAAATATCAGAGTAGGTAGCCCCATAATAGCTTATTATTTCTGCAAAAATATTGTTAAAATCCTTCGGTGTCATCAATTTTTTTTCAATTAATGAAGAATAGACTTTTATTGAGCAATCAGCTTTATTTTTAACCTCCTTCGGAAGAAGGTCACAAATATATTTTATTTCCGGACTTTTAAAATTAAACCTTAATAAAATTTCATCAAGTGTCATTTTCATATCACAGGAATAAATTCTTAAATAATCGATAAAGTCAATTAATTCCTTCATACGAAGCACCTTTTTATCTCCTATTGCGATAATATTTACAAAAATAACTTTAATCGTAATAATTGTAAGGAAAAACATAATAATTTTAATTTGTATCATCAAAAATCACCCTACTTTTTAGAATATCGTGAATTTGACTGACTGATGAAGGCTTATGAATATTTTTTAAAATCATTACTCTGTCAAAGAAATTATTTTCCATTATATTTTTCATATATATATTTTTTTTAATATCCTCTATATCGCAGCCGTGAGCAGTAGTAATTATTTTTACACCGCTTTTTAATGCGTATTGAATTATTTCAAAATCATCCTTCGAACCAAGCTCATCAGAAATTATGACCATGGGTGACAATGAACGAATACTCATAGTGAAGCCTTCTCTTTTCATACAATATGCAAGAATGTCCGTTCGTTTACCCAGGTACATTTGAGGTACACCGTTGTACATGGCGGATATTTCACCCCTTTCATCTATTGCTGTTACATCACAACCTTGAAAATTCATTTCCTTTATACCGTCAGCCAGATTAGCGGCTATATCTCGTATAAAGGTTGTCTTACCTGATAAGGGAGGCCCGATGATCAATGTGTTATATATATTACCTGCGGCGGATATTATATATTTTAAATACTCCAGGGAGCAGCCCTTGAATTCCCTTGCTATTCTTATGTTTACAGAGGTAATATTTTTAAAGCCTTTAAAATAATCTTTTTCATAGATACAATCTCCGCTCAAGCCTACTCTATGTCCGCCCTCAATAGTTATATAACCATTTTTGATTTCCTTTTCAAAGGCATGTATTGAATTTAAGGTTAAACAACTGATTGTTTCATCAATATCATTTTTTTTGATTGTGTAATAATCATCGGGTATATTTAATGATTTTTTGTCAATATCAAGAAAATAATTACCTTTTAGGCTTTTAATATTAACAGGACTGTTAATTCTAAGCCTTATTTCATATGCATTGTCTTCAAAAAAAATCATATGGTTTTCTACAATGCTTCTGATATTATTGCTTAATACCTTAAGAATATTTTTCATATATTCTCTCATCTCCTCGTTTTAAATTTATATTACCTTGTCCTTTATTCTATATTCTATGATATTAAGATATTATAGAAATATGATAAGTTTTAATTTTTATATTTTTATATTTTTATTTTTCTGTTAAAAATACCACGACAAACGCATGAGTTAAGAAAATGTAACAAATGAAAAAAAGCTTTTTTTGG
>DAIUCB010000273.1:0-3698 GCA_036846385.1 Bacillota bacterium
CGAATTTATTACGTCACCCTGTAAACTGACTATCTTAACAGAATTGTCTAATCGTCTGGCTATCTTAAATCCGTTTTTAAGATTATCTACTATTAATATCCTCCCCAGCAAATGCTTAATAACCTTTTTAAATTGAGGCTTTGTTTCTACCAGCATATCTGCCGTGTTAATAATACATGGATCTGTCATTACAGCCTTTTCACTGCTGTTTAGACTTCTTTCCTGTATCATTTCAATGGGAAGTATTGTTACTCTGCCAATTTTATTATCCTTCAAAAAATCTATTATACCTTCTGCTTCGTTTTCTGAGTTTACAATTATATTTTGCAGTGCGAATCCAAGAGCTATTTCTATTGCGGTTTCATATTCTTTTTTAGTTTTTACCGCATCTGCCACTGTACCGAGTATTGATTTGTTCAGCATATCATTTTTTGCTTTGCTGTTCATAAGGGTTTTAACACTTTTACTGTAGCCGTCATAATACGCTTCCATGTTTGACAGTACAGTAAGCTTTGATTTAACCTGATTAAGCTCATTGTTTATATTACTGATTTCATTCACCATATCAGATTTTTGCTGCTCAGTCAGCTTATATTCATTTAGTAAAGCATCAAGCTGTTGTTTTTTAGATATAATAATTTTTTCAGTATCAATTTGCTCATTTTTATGGATGCTTATTATTTCTTCCTTATTATTTTTTTCATTTTCTTCATTTTGTATTTCGCCGGACAATTGTTCAATTCTTTCCTCATCATTCCTTATGAAGGATTCCAGTGTGCTTTTTGAACTGTTCAGCTTATTAATTTCCTTATGAAGTTCAAATAAATAATTTCTTTTTTCCTCAATTTGCTTTATAACCTTATCAATTTCTGCTTTATATACTAAAGCTTCATTATTAATTTCGTTAAAACGATTATTAAGTAAAATTAAATTTTCTTTTAATGCTGATTTCTTATTTTCATAATCACATATGCTGATTTGAAGCTCTGAATTTCTGACATTCTGAGCTTCAATTTCTTCTGTAATATTCTTAATATTGCTTTGATATAAAAGCCTTTTTTCATTTTGAACCTTACTTAAGCTTATTGAATTTTCATATTCTTTATTTTTTACTGTATGTAAAGCTTCAAGCTCTGTTATAGCTGTTTGAAGAATATTTATTTTTTCCTTTTCTGCATTTATTTTTTGTTCCAGATAATCACGTTTTTTCTGTAAAATATTTTTTTGCTCAATAGCCATATTTTTTTGATTTTCTAAGGCTTTGAGCTGCTCATTATGTTTTTCGTATTCATGAACAAAAAAATTCAGTTCATATTTTTTTAAGTTGTTTTTTAAATCAACATATTTTTTTGCTTTGTCACTTTGCTGCTTTAATGGCTCTACCCTTGCTTCCAGCTCTGATATTATATCTTGAACCCTGTCTAAATTATCATTTGTTTTTTCAAGCTTTCTTTCAGATTCTTCCTTTCTTGTCTTATATTTTACTATACCTGCGGCCTCTTCAAATACCTCACGCCTTGTTTCTGAATTAGGGCTTAAAATATCTTCGACGCGGCCTTGTCCTATAAAGGAATAGCCGTCTCTGCCGATTCCTGTATCCATAAATAATTCTTTTATATCCTTTAGCCTGCATTGCTGCTTGTTTATATAATATTCACTTTCTCCTGTTTTATAGAGCTTTCTTTTAATGCTGACCTCTTGATATTCTATTGGAATAATGCCTGTTTCGTTATCAAAAACTAAATTAACCTCAGCATAGCCAAGGGGCATGCGTTTCTGTGTACCTGCAAATATAATATCATCCATTTTACCTCCGCGAAGAGATTTAGCACTTTGCTCACCCAGAACCCATTTTATTGCATCTGAAATGTTGCTTTTACCGCTTCCGTTTGGACCTACTATTGCCGTTATTCCTTTTTCTACAATAATTTCAGTTTTCTCGGCAAATGATTTAAACCCATTTACATAAATCCTTTTTAAAAACATTTTTACACCCCTGCTATTTAGAACTTAAATAGTTACTGAATATATCAGATTTATTAAAGCTACCGATTTTCTTATCATCTAAATATATTTCTATAAGATTTTTATTCTCAGAATTTGAAAATGATATTTTTTTAATATTGAATTTATTTTTCAATTTAATTATATTTGACTTATTCTGCCCGGTAATATTACTGATTATTTTATAGTCTGCATTTATTCTGATGCTGCCGTTACCTAAATCCTTGCTGATTAATTGGCTTTCTAAGGACGAAAGATATATCCTTTCTTCGACAAGCTGCCTGAATGCAGGATGAAAAGGTCCACCTACAACATCATTGTCTTCATTTATGGTTTCTGTATTTTGAAGTCCTATACGTATTACATTAATATTATTTGTCATATACAAAGAATATATCTGAGCTGTTAACTCAATTGCCGCATCCAACGAAAGGGGTACATACAAACCGCTTTCATACATATTAAAAAGCTCCGTATCTTTTATTATTAATGTGGGATATATTCTGACCATATCAGGCTTCATCTCTATTGAATCAATAGCTGTTTTTATATCCGTTTCAGGCAAGCTTCCGGGTAATCCGGGCATAATCTGATGTCCCAGCCGAAAGCCATATTCCTTTATAAGTTTGCCGGCATTAAAGCAGTCCATTTTTGTATGTCCTCTGTTTGACTTTTTTAATACATTGTCATCCAAGCTTTGAATACCCAGTTCTATAATGTCTACGCCATATTTTTTTTGCAATTTTAATATATCGTTATCTATGGCATCCGGTCTTGTTGAAATTCTGATTTTTTGTACGGTGCCCTTATCCTTATAGAATTTTCCTACTTGTAAAAGCTCTGATTGTAATTTAATATCTATAGCAGTAAAGCTGCCTCCGAAAAAAGCCAGCTCCGTTTCAGTATTATCATCTATTGTTTTTATAAATTCTTCAACTGTATCAATTGCATATCGGCTGTCAACATGTACACTGCCCTTGCCGGTTATTTTTTTTTGATTGCAAAAAACACAGTCGTTTTTGCATCCTACATGAGGTACAAAAATCGGAATTATTTTAATTTTGTTATTCATTTACTTGCCCTTCAAAAATCAATGCATTTTTAGCTGCATCCTGTTCTGCCAGCTTTTTACTTTTTCCTATACCTGCACCGACTATTTTTTTATTTACTATAACATTCACATGAAACATTTTTTCATGGTCCGGACCCTCTTCTTTTGTTACAACATATTTTATCTTGCAGGACTGACTTTTACCCTGATAATATTCCTGCAAATAAGATTTATAGTCAGATATTATTTTACCCTTTACCGCAAGCTGAATGTGCTTTGTAAGATTATCCAATACAAAGGTTTCAGCAGCCTTGTAGCCGCCGTCTATATATATTGCAGCTATAATTGCTTCAACTGCATCTGCAAGTATTGATTTTCTGTCTCTTCCTCCTGATGCTTCCTCTCCCTTTCCCAAAAGAAGAAAGCTGCCGACATTAAGCTGTGCGGCAACAATGCTGAGAGTATCCTCACAAACAACCTGAGATCTTAATTTTGTCAAATCACCCTCCGGATAATCAGGATATTTATCAAATATATATCTGCTGACAACTATACTTAATACTGCATCACCTAGAAATTCCAACCGCTCATTGTTTACCTTTGTATAAAGCTTATCTTCATTTGAATAAGAGCTGTGTGTTAA
>DAIUCB010000274.1:0-3626 GCA_036846385.1 Bacillota bacterium
GTTAGAACCTTAGATATGGCAAAGATAGCACCGGCTATGGCTCATTTAGCTAATGACTTATTTTCCCTTGAAATGTGGGGAGGAGCAACCTTTGATGTCGCATATAGGTTCTTAAAAGAGGATCCATGGGAAAGATTGAGAGTACTGAGAGAAAAAATTCCAAACATTCTGTTTCAGATGCTTTTTAGAGGTGCCAATGCTGTCGGATACAAAAATTATCCGGACAATGTTATCAGACAATTTATAAAAACAGCTTCAAATGAAGGAATAGATGTGTTTCGTATCTTTGATTCATTGAATTGGATTGAGGGTATGGAGGTCGCTATAGATGAGGTATTAAATCAAAACAAGCTAGCGGAAGCCAGTATTTGTTATACAGGAGATATATTGGATGCCAGCCGTGACAAATATACCTTGAAATATTATGTTGATATGGCTAAAAAGCTGGAAAAGAAAGGAGCACATATACTTTGTATAAAGGATATGTCTGCACTTTTGAAGCCGATGGCAGCCGACAAGCTTGTCAGAGCATTGAAAAATGAAATTTCGATTCCGGTGCATTTACACACACATGATACAAGCGGAAACGGAGTTGTTACGGTATTTGTAGCCGCTAACGCAGGAGTGGATATTGTTGATACGGCATTCAATTCAATGGCAGGATTGACAAGTCAGCCGCCGCTCAATTCGGTTGTTGCCGCTCTGAAAAATTCTGACAGGGATACACATATGTCACTTGATACTATGCAGCAAATATCAGATTACTGGGAGGCAGTACGACCTGTATACGGCAAATTTGAATCAGGGTTGAAAGCAGGAACAGCTGAAATATATAAATATGAAATACCCGGAGGTCAATATTCAAACCTTAAGCCTCAGGTAGAAAGCTTTGGTCTCGGACATAAATTTGATGAGGTTAAGGAGATGTTCATAACCGTAAATGATATGCTCGGCGATATTGTAAAGGTAACGCCGTCCTCAAAGGCAGTCGGAGATATGGCAATATTTATGGTGCAAAATGGCTTGACAAAAGAAAATATATATGAAAAAGCAAGGGACATGGATTTTCCTGATTCAATAGTATCCTATTTTGAGGGAATGATGGGTCAGCCTGAGGGAGGATTTCCGGAAAAGCTCAAAAACCTTGTATTAAAGGGTAAGGAGCCTATAACCTGCAGACCGGGAGAGCTTTTGCCGCCTGAAGATTTTGATGAGATTAAAAAAATGTTAATCAATAAATATGGCATACAGGGTACCGACGAAGAAGCATTAAGCTACGCCTTGTATCCTAAGGTTTTTGAGGATTACCTAAAAAATCTGGAGCTGGAAGGAAATCTGAGGCTTATGGGCAGCGATATATTCTTCCATGGTTTGGAGGAAGGGGAAACCTGTGAGGTAAAAATAGCAGAGGGTAAAAAGCTTATTATAAAGCTGGTTGAAATAAGAAAATCCAATGATGATGGTACACGAGATCTGGCCTTTGAGGTAAATGGAAACAGGAGAGTCGTTACTATAAAGGATAAGGCTGCTGTAAATCAGAAAAATATAAAAGCAGAAAAGATAATGGCAGATACAGGCAACCAATATGAAATTGGCGCCAATATACCCGGTAATGTATTTAAAATTCTGGTTAAGGAAGGCGATAAGGTAGAAGCCGGACAGCCGATTGCAATACTTGAGGCAATGAAGATGGAAACCAATGTAATCTCACCGATATCGGGAACAGTATACAAAATACACGTAAAAGAAAGTCAAAGAGTTGCAGCCGGTGAATTGATAGCCGAGCTTGAATAAAATTTAAATTAAAAAACACGGCATCTCACGGTTAAGTTGATGCCGTGTTTTTAATGAATTAAATGTTATTTTATTAGAAAATACAAACATACATATGCAGGTATTATTATTCAGCAAATAATGATCCGTATATTTTGGTGTATGGATATTTCTTGCAGTCGTCAAGCAAGCTGATATAGAACTGCAATACATCTTTGATTGTGCCGATGCCGTATATTGCATCATAAATATCATATAATTTTGAAAAACAGGTTAATTCAAAAATACCTTTTATAAGTATAGGAATTAATTCACATGCTGACCCAATAGGATTTTGATTAAAAATGTACCATCCGCTTGTAGCCCTTATCAATTCTCTGACATTCCATGAAATAATATGATTTTCACCCATGCTTATACATTTTCCTTTTTGAATTTCAAGTTGTAAAAATATATTATATTTCATATATAGTACCTCCCTGTAATTCAGGGTAATATTTTTGTTTTAGAAAAGTTATATATTTATATTATTCGCAAAATATTAAAAAAATTTAGGGGTATTTTTAATATTTTTATATTGTATTTGGCAATAGCAAAATAATAATTATTTTGCCGGTTAAGAATATGTAATATATAATTAAATAATAAACTTGAAGGAATAGTGTGTGAAAAGAATTAACAAGGTTTTGTTGCAGATATCAAAAATAATGTTATTTACAAGATAATTTTATGGTGATAAAATGAATTTCAGAGGATTAAGCAGAAAAATTTAAAAGCCCTCAGGATTATAAAAAATACTCAGGGCAATAATCGAGTAAGTAAATTTAAGTCCAAAATAAAGGAACAATATGATTTTAACTACAGTAACATATAAGGATTCAAAAAACAGTCATTTATTCATAGATGTAAGAAGTCCCTCTGAATATAACGAGGATACGATACCGGGAGCGATAAATATACCTATCCTCAATGACGAGGAAAGAAAACAAGTAGGTACTGCATATGTGCAAATCGGAAAAAATGAAGCAAAAAAGCTTGGCGTTAAATTGATATCCCCTAAGATGCCGGATATTTATGAATATGTAGAGGAGCTAAAGTATAAAAATAATCAGATATCAGCATTTTGTGCCAGAGGAGGGTACAGAAGCACATTTTTTACATCAGTATTTACATCTATCGGAATACCTATAGCAAAGCTTGAGGAAGGATATAAGGGATACCGCAACGAGGTCATCAATATGCTCCCGTATTTGAACAGCAAGATAACATATGTTGTTCTTCATGGAAATACAGGAGTAGGAAAAACAGATATACTGCACAGCCTTAATAAGCTTGGATATTCTGTGCTTGATTTGGAGGGTGCGGCTAATCATAGGGGATCATTTTTAGGAAGCATAGGTCTGGGTGAATGTAATTCTCAAAAAAAGTTTGAAACTGATATTTACCATCAACTAAGCAATATAAAATCAAATTATGTTTTTATAGAAGCGGAAAGCCGCAAAATAGGCAGAGTAGTCATACCTAAATATATAAGCAGAAAAATGGAGACAGGAATCCACATATTTATCGATGCAGATATAGATTACAGGGTTAAAAGCTTGGAAAAGGATTATATCTTAAATGAAAGCTGTGTTCAGGAATTTATTGAAGCATTGGATAAGCTCAATAAATATATTTCGAGAGAAAAAATTGAAATCTTAAAAAGGGAGATTATTTCACGCAATTTCGATTTTGTTGCTGCTGAGCTGATGCAAAATTATTACGACCCTCTTTATAATTTTAAATCTGATATGGTAAATTATGAGGAAATATTTAAGGCAGAAACGAATTGTGACGAAATTGCCCGGGAAATA
>DAIUCB010000275.1:0-3588 GCA_036846385.1 Bacillota bacterium
AAAATACATTTGCACCTAAGGTTGTAATTCCTCCGTGTGCCAGCAGCAACGCCTGAAACAGAAGAACTATAAGTCCTGAAACAGCCATAGGAAGGGGTCCGAATAATATTGCTCCCAAACCTGTGCCTGTCGGATGTGATGTGCTTCCTGTAACTGACGGCATTTTTAACGCTGATAAAATGAATACAAATGCTGTTACGAGTGCAAACAATAATTTCTGATTTGGTTTTTCATTGAATGTTTTAGATATTGATCTCATTCCCAAAGCTACGAAAGGCAAGCTCATAACAAACCAGAACAGTGCCCACGGAAGTGGCAAAAATCCTTCCATAATGTGCATACCAAAAATGTAATTCGGTGCTAACAGCATCACAGACATTAATGATACTACTAAATAAATTCTTTTTTTCATTCTTTTCCTCCATTTTTATAGTTTTTTTATATATTTTTTTATTCCATACACTCCTTTAATCTTTCCGCAAATAGCTTTGCAGCTTTTTTTTGCGCTCCCAAGCCTGTTATGAATGCTTCAGCCTCAAAGCCTCTGTCGGTCAGCAAAGTTTTAACTGAATCCTCATCGTCAGATGCTATGTCATTGTATGCATGATCTCCCGCAACCAGCATGAAGGGGTATATATATACTTTTTTTATATGATGCTTATTCAAATCAGCAGCTGCTTCTTCAAAATATGTGTCTCCTTCAACATTAATAATAAATAAATTGGTTAAATATTTACGCAGCAGCGTTTCTGCCTGCCTGTAATATTTGTGTGAAGCATGCTCAGTACCGTGTCCGACAAGAATTATCGCTTCGTCAGAGCTTATATCTGATTTGACATATGACATAATAACATCTGCTTCCTTTTCTCCCATCATATCGTCAAGGAATGTTCTGGCAACCTTTATTTCCTCAAAGGTATTTTTATATTCGGAAACTGCAGCAAGTATTTTCTCATATTCAGCACCGGGAATTATATGTGTGGACGACACGTAAACATGTGTATAGCCGTTGTCCTTAAGCATTTGAAGGCAGGTTATCATATTGTGTATATCCGTGTTTTCTTCTCTTTTGATTTTACGCCTTATTATTTCGGATGTAAAAACTCTGAAGCAGTCAAAATCCTTATTATTTATTTTAATTTCCTGTTCAATCGGCTCAATATACTTTTCTCTGGATTCCTTTATGGAGCATCCGAAGCTTCCGATGATTATCGCTTTTTTCATAATTCTCCTTTCAGCCGCCCTACAGCAGATTTTTATATTCTTATTGTTTCTTTATTTCGGTCAACGATTCTAAATTTGATTGTATAGTATATTCTATATTTTCATCTGTCAGTGAGGCGTTCATGAACATTACTTCATATTGGGCCGGAGGCAGCAATATACCTCTTTTAAGCATGCCTTGAAAATATTTTGCATACATCGAAGTATCAGATGTCATAACGTCAGAATAATATTTTATATCCCTGTCTGTAAAAAATATGCTTATCATTGATTTGAAACGGCTCACAACTGATTTTACCTTTGTTTTTTCAATGTTTTCGTTGAATCCCCTTTCAAGCTTAGCGGCTTTTTGCTCCAGCTCATCGTATATATCTTTGTTGCTTTTAAGCTTGTTCAAAACCGCTATACCCATGGACATAGCCAGAGGATTGCCGGACAATGTTCCTGCCTGATAAACACTTCCAACAGGCGATACGACACTCATTATTTCCCTTTTCCCTCCGTAAGCTCCGACAGGTAGACCGCCTCCTATGATTTTGCCGAAGCAAACCATATCGGGAGTTATATCGAATATTTCGGAGGCGCCGCCGAAGGCAAGCCTGAAGCCGGTTATAACCTCATCAAATATAAGTATTATATTATTTTCCTTTGTAATTTTTCTCAAAGCATGCATAAATTCCATATCCGGCTTTACAACCCCCATATTTCCGGGAACAGGCTCAATGATTACGCAGGCTATTTCACCCTTGTTTTTTTCTATCGCTTCTCTCACGGAATCAATGCTGTTGTATTCACAGACAAGGGTGTGCTTAACTGTATCAACCGGAACTCCCGGACTCGTGGGGACATTGAAGGTAAGAGTGCCTGAACCTGATTTTACTAAAAGGCAGTCTGAGTGACCATGGTAGCAGCCCTCAAATTTAATTATTTTGTCTTTCCCCGTAAAGCCTCTTGCCGCACGTATTGCACTCATCGTCGCTTCTGTTCCCGAGTTGACCATTCTAACCATTTCGCAGCCCTTATATGCGGAGGTGATAAGCTCTGCCATTTCAACCTCAACATCTGAAGGTACTCCGTAGGATAATCCATTCCGGAGGGCAGCAGCCGCAACCTTGTTAAGCTCATCATCACAGTGTCCGAAAATCATCGGTCCCCAGGATGAAATATAATCTATATATTTATTTCCGTCTACGTCATAAAGGTATGAGCCCTTGGCTTTTTTTATGAAAACAGGCTCCATATTAACCGAGCCGAATGCTCTTACGGGACTGTTGACACCTCCCGGAATTATTTTTTTTGCTTTGTCATATAATATTTTTGATTTTTCCATCTTTATCTCCTCATTATCTCCTGTTATAACAATTTTGCGATATCCTTGGCGAAATAAGTTATTATGATATCGGCTCCTGCTCTTTTTATAGCCAATACCGATTCATATACAGCCTTTTCATCGAGAAGCCCGCTTTTAACCGCTGATTTAATCATAGAGTATTCGCCGCTTACGTTGTATGCGGCAAGGGGCATATTGAAATTATCCTTTGCCCTTCTTATGATATCAAGGTATGTCAGGGCAGGCTTGACCATTATTATGTCGGCGCCCTCCTCAATATCGAGAGCAATTTCTCTTATGGCCTCATCGGTGTTTGCTATATCCATCTGATAGCTCATTCTGTTTCCGAACTGGGGAGCCGAGCCTGCCGCGCTTCGGAAAGGACCGTAAAAGGATGATGCATATTTTGCGCTGTATGCCATTATCGGCACATTGGAAAATCCGTTTTCATCCAAGGTTTTTCTGATATGTGCGACACGGAAATCCATCATGTCTGAAGGTGCGACCATATCTGCTCCTGAAGCGGCATGGCTCAGTGCAATTTTTGAAAGATATTCCAAGGTCTCATCATTAAGCACATGTCCCTTCTCATCCAATATGCCGCAGTGACCGTGGGAAGTGTATTGGCACATACATATGTCGGTAATTACATATATGTCGGGACATACTCTTTTTATTTCTCTCACAGCTTTTTGCACTATTCCGTTTTCATCATATGCTCCGCTTCCGAGTTCATCCTTAAAATCAGGGACACCGAACAGCAGCACATAATTTATTCCGAGTGCTTTTAACTCATCTATCTCATCCTTCAATTTGTCTACCGAATAATGGTAGCAGCCCTCCATTGCAGGTATCTCTCTTTTTATATTTGTACCTTCAACCGCAAATAACGGATAAATCAAATCATCCTTTGTTAAATGGGTTTCTCTGATTAATTTTCTTGTCAGCTCTTTTTCTCTTAAACGTCTCATTCTCATAATAAATATTTCTCCTGTTATTCTATTGTTATTCTATTGTTATTCTATAATTGCTTT
>DAIUCB010000276.1:0-3573 GCA_036846385.1 Bacillota bacterium
CAAACATATCGTGATTAACATTTATTTCAAGTATCTTTTCTGCTTGAATATCACCCTTATTATCAGGCATCATACTTAAAACTTTTTCCATTTCGATAGATAATTCACCTTTGCTTGCAAGGCATACAGGATGGTTTTTAAGTCTTTTTGAAGCTTTAACCTCTTTTACCTTGCCATCCAATGCATCCTTCATAAAACTGAAAATCTCTGTATTATCATCTTTTTCATTTTCAGTTTTACTTTCCTTATCATCTGCTTCAATACCTAAATCATCGGCAGATACGGATTTAAATTCCTTTTCCTTATAATTCATTATCATCTTTATAGCAAATTCATCGATTTCATCTGTAAAATAAAGTATTTCAAAGCCTTTATCGGCAACAACCTCAGTTTGCGGAAGCTTCGATATTTTGTCGGTATTTTCTCCTGTTGCATAGTATATATATTTTTGATCTTCCTTCATTCTCGAAATATATTCATCCAAGGTAACAAGCTTTTTCTCCGTTGATGAGTAGAACATGATTAAATCCTGCAGAATTTCCTTGTTGGAGCCCCATTCCTGATATAAGCCGTATTTCAATGTCCTGCCGAAGCTTTCAAAAAATTGAACATATTTTTCTCTTTCATCCTTTTGCATTGATAAAAGCTCGCTTTTAATTTTTTCCTTAATTTTTTTTGCAATAAACTGCAGCTGTCTGTCATGCTGTAAAAGCTCTCTCGATATATTCAAAGACAAGTCCGCCGAATCAACCAAACCCTGTACGAAGCTGAAATAATCAGGTAATAAATCGCTGCATTTAGTCATAATCAATACACCGTTTGAATAAAGCTCCAAACCCTTTTCAAATTCCTTTGTATAATAATCATATTGAGCCTTTGCAGGAATATATAAAATAGCATTGTAGCTTGTCATACCCTCTACACTGGCATGTATATATTTCAGAGGCTTATCATATCCGAACCTTTTATCCTGATAAAAGGTTTCATAATCCTCCGAGGTCAGCTCGCTTTTGTTTCTTCTCCATATAGGAACCATGCTGTTAAGAGTTTCATCCTCAAAGTATTCTTCATAATCCTTGTCTGAGCCTTCTTTAAGCTTACGCTTTTTAATATTCATTTTGATAGGATATTTAATAAAATCAGAATATTTTTTAACCAAGGCTTTAATATTATATTCGTCCAAATAATCATCATAATTTTCATCATCGGTGTTGTTTTTTATCTTAAGAGTTATGTCGGTACCTATACTGTCTTTTTCACAGGCTTCTACAGTATAGCCGTCAGCTCCGGCAGATTGCCATTTATAAGCTGAATCTGAGTTCATAGCCTTGCTGATAACAGTAACCTCATCTGAAACCATAAATGCCGAGTAAAATCCGACACCAAATTGACCGATAATGTCAATTCCATCCTTAGCTTCATTGTTTTCCTTGAAATCCAGTGAGCCGCTTTTAGCTATTGTTCCCAAATTAGCCTCCAGCTCTTCCTTTGTCATTCCGATACCTGTGTCGGTAATCCTAAAAGTTCTGTTTTCTTTGTCAACGGACAGCCTTATGTAAAAATCATCCTTGTTGAAGCTGATACTGCTGTCAGTCAAAGATTTGTAATAGCTTTTGTCAATGGCGTCACTGGCATTTGAAATAAGCTCCCTTAAAAATATCTCCTTGTGAGTGTAAATAGAGTTAATCATTAAATCCAAAAGTCTCTTAGATTCTGCTTTAAATTGTTTTTTAGCCATTTTATCTATTCCTTTCATTGTATATTAAATATCATAACCTATATTTTGTTAGCACTCTCGTGAAATGAGTGCTAAATATATTGTAGCAAAACACTATAAATTGTCAATAGGTTTTACAAAAAAAATAAAAAGCTGCGAAGACTTTTTGCCAACGCTGCTTTTATGTTAAAGTAATAAGCTTTCCGAAGATAAACAGTAATTTTGATTCGTTGATGTACTTTGATAATATTAATCAAAAAGTTCTATACAGATGACATGTATTGTTGATTGTAGAAAGTGCATCCCAGGTTGTTTTATCCATGACACCTGTACCGGGCAGCAAATTTGCACGTTGGAAGCATTTTACAGCCTCAAGAGTTTCATTGTTGTATTTACCCGTTATTTCGACTGCCTTGTAATTTTTGTATTTTTTGCTGAAATTGTTTAATAATATTTGTATAATGTAAACTATATCACATTCGTCATCAAGATTAATCTCGCAATTATGGTGAGGGAAGCAATCAAGCTTATTTGGGGGTCTTGATATTCTTTCGTATTTGTTGTATTCTCCGACTAATTTGTTCCATGTTATTAAGTCAACTATTCCTGTTACCGGCAGTCCGTAAATCCTCTGAAATTCTGTTACAGACTGTCTTGTTTTATCGTCGTATATACCGTCAGGGTTTATAACCGGAATCTCCGGTACATAGTTGGAAATCTCTCTCAAATAGTACTGCACCTCTGCAATGGGACTTATGTTTGTGTCGCTATATAATTTAATCATATATTTTCCTCCTTCTATAATTTAACTTTACCATAATTTATTATTATCCGTAGTCTATTAAACTTCTTGCTATTGACCGGTTGTTGCTTTCTCGCTATATTTCATATTGCTATATACCTCCAGCAATTTATTCCAAGTAGCTTCATCTACAATACCGTTCGGTTCCAATCCAAAATATTTTTGGAATGTAACTACGGCTGATTCCGTGATAGGACCAAATACACCATCTACCAAATTGTAAGGAACATATGTAATGGATGGTATTTTGGAGGAGATATATGCCAACATCTCCTGTATAAAAAACACACCGGGCTGCTCTGTACCCATACCTCTTTTATATATTATATTCGGATATCTTATCAAGGGCAGTGCTGTAGCAGTAGGGGGTATTGTTGTAATTACACCTAATACGCTGTCGTACAAAACATTCCATGTGTTTTGGTCGACTATGCCGGTGATGGGCAGCTTCATGGTTCTTTGGAATTCCATTATTGATTTTCTGGTTTCCGGTCCGTAATATCCACTCATTTCAACATATGGTATAGTATTATAGAATGTAGACATGACATTAAGAAAATATTGGAGGAGCTGAACACGCGGTCTTGTTTCACCTTCTGTCATGACACCTGAAAATTGTCTTGATACATCTTCAACCAATAATCCGGATGAAGATAATTCGGAAAATTTTGTAACAGCCGAAAACACATTTAGTATTTTTAACCATGTTCCCTTATCCATAGTGCCGGTTACCGGCAAATTAAAAATTTTTTGAAATTGTTTTACAGCCGCCACCGTCTGTTCGTCATAAAATCCGTTGATATTGTATATTTTTGGGATTGAGGGGAAATTTGCAGATATCCTGTTCAATCTGAATTGCAATACCAAAACCTCCAATCCCGAGTAGCCTATGCCGAAGGGATTATAATTATAGATTGGTTTGAATTCCTCTGACGGTGCATTTTCAACTATAGATATGTCATTTCCATAATAATATTTTAAAATTTCCAAAGGAGTATATCCTTTATCTGCTAATTCTACGCTGCCCCATTGATACATACCGTTGCACTTGGAG
>DAIUCB010000277.1:0-3519 GCA_036846385.1 Bacillota bacterium
TTAATGTGTGCTGTAATATCCGGCAGTATATCCGGAGCTCCACGCCCACTGTAGATTAAATCCTCCGCAGTCTCCGTCCACATCCAGTATTTCTCCGGCAAAATATAATCCCTTTACTTTTTTGGATTCAAGAGTTTCCGGTATTACTCCGGATAAATCTATTCTTCCGGCTGTAACCTGTGATTGCTGCCACGTATTATGACCTGTAACCTCAAATCTCCAACTCTTTAAAATATCAATAATTTTATATATATCTCTTTTATTGAGATTTCCGCATTTCAAATCTTTATTTTCAAAGCCGGCATCATTTAAAACAGGAAAAATAAGCTTCTTGTTTATAAATCCGATTAAGCTGTCCTCCAATGCTTTATGTCCGATTCTTGAAAATCTGGCACTTAATATGTCATACAAATCATTTTTATTTAATGATGGGAACATATCCACAGATATATATGCTTTTTCACCCTTGTTCATTACATCTAATACCATTCTGCTTATTTGCAATATTGGAGGACCTGATATTCCATATTCGGTAAATAGTATTTCGCCCTCTTCTTCTCTTATGATTCTTTTATCAGTCATTCCTTTTACTATGCCGTCAAACCTAATACCTGTTATCCTTTTAAAATAGCTGCCCTTCAACTTTAGCTGAACCAATGCAGGAAATGGCTCTATTATTTTATGTCCGAAATATTCGGCAAGCTTATACCCGTCTCCGTCAGAGCCTAATTGAGGACTTGATTTTCCTCCGCAGCATAAGATTACCTTATCGGCATAATAAAATCCGTCTGAACCTATAATACTAAATTTATCTTTATTATGCCTTAATTCCTTAACCTCAAATTCAGTAATTTCCTTAATATTGTATCTTTCGGCTTCATATCTCAGCACATCCACCATGCTGGAGGCTTGAAGAGAATTCGGATATACCTTGCCGCTTTCATCGATATAAGGATAAATACCCAAATCCTCAAAAAAACCCAAGGTTTTTTCTAAGCCGAAAAAGTCCAATACCTTATCGGCTATATCAATATGTTTGCCATGATAGCAATCTAATGATAAATTCATATTAGTGTAATTACATCTGCCATTTCCGGTAGCTAATATTTTTTTCCCGACTCTGTTCATTTTTTCATATATGGTAACCTCAGCCCCGGTCCTGCCTGCAATGATAGAAGCTACAAGTCCTGCAGCTCCCCCTCCTATAACAGCTATTTTCATAAAATCATTCCTTTATATTATTAGTCTTAATCGGCTTATATGTTTTTATTATATATTCTGCAACCTTAAGTCCGTCAATTGCTGCTGACATAATTCCTCCGGCGTAGCCTGAGCCTTCTCCGCATGGATATATGCCCTTTACACTGCTTTGCATATCCTCTCCTCTTGTTATTCTTACCGGTGATGAGGTCCTGGTTTCAACTCCTGTCAGAACTGCGTCCGGTCTGTCAAAGCCGTTAAGCCAGGTTCCGAAGGCAGCGATTCCCTCTGCAAGGCTTTCGCAAATATAATCGGGGAGTAAGTCCCAAAAATTAGCAAAGCTGCAGCCCGGTCTGTAGGTAGGGTATATTTCTCCATATGACTTTGAAAGCTTTTTTTCTGTAAAATCCTTATACAGCTGCACCGGTGCATGATAATTGCCGCCTCCCAATTCAAAGGCTTTTCTCTCTAATTTTCTCTGATATTCTATACCGGCAAGTGGTTCGTCACCGCCAAAGTCTTCAGGACCTACGGTTACTACAATAGCACTGTTTGCATTTTCTAAATCCCTGTCATAGAAGCTCATTCCGTTAGTTACAACACCGCCCTTTTCAGAGGATGAACCTGTAACCAATCCTCCGGGACACATACAAAAAGTGTAAACAGATCTGCCGTTTTTACATTTATGTACAAATTTATAATCAGCAGGTCCTAAGACTGGGTGCCCTGCCATTTCTCCATACTGACCTTCATCTATCATTTTTTGAGGATGCTCTATTCTTACGCCGATTGCAAAGGGTTTTGATTCCATAGCAACCTTGCCTTGCAGCATTTCAAATGTATCTCTTGCGCTGTGACCGATTGCCAAAACTAAAATATCCGTGTCTATTATATCGCTTTCAGTTTCAATACGATATAGATTATTATCCTTTATGCAAATATCTGTGACACACTCTTCAAATCTAAAGGTTCCTCCGAGACTTATAACCTTTTTTCTGATATTTACAAGCACATTTCTCAATAAATCTGTTCCTATATGGGGCTTATTTAAATAAAGAATTTCTTCGGGAGCACCCGCCTCAACAAACTCCTCAAGAACTCTTTTTCCTCTTTTTGATCTGTCCTTTATCAAAGTATTGAGCTTTCCGTCAGAAAATGTTCCTGCTCCCCCTTCTCCAAACTGAATATTTGACCTTTCGTTTAAGGTACCGTCCTTCCAAAATTTATCTATATCCTTTATTCTGTCCTTTACCTTTTTCCCTCTTTCAATTATTATAGGCTCATAGCCTTTTTCTGCCAAAAGCAATGCACAAAATAGCCCTGCAGGACCGCTGCCGACAATTACCGGTCTTTTTTCAATAGGTTTATTTCCTGTCACCTCTACCTCATAGATAAATGGTTCAACTACCGATATATTGTTATTTCTCTTTGAAACCTTTATTTCATTGTATAATTCTACATCCAAAGCATATATAAATATAATGTCATCCTTTTTTCTTGCGTCAATTGATTTTCTAAAAATCGTCAATGATTTTATTTGATCTTTTTTAATTTTTAAAGTTTCTGCTGCCTTTTCCAATAAATCTTCCTCTGAATGTTCTAAAGGAAGCTTAACCTGCTGTATTCTTATCATCTCACACCTCTTATTATCATCAAACAAAATTTCCACTTCATACATCTATTTTTCCAAGCTAAATAGTTTTTATCCGATAAGTTAATTTAACCTTAAGGAATTGATTAATTGTATAACTCAAATATTATATCACAATTTTAAAATTATTCTATGAGAAATTTGTTATTTTTGAAAAATTTGAAAATTTTAAAAAATTCATAATATCCTCTTCTTTGAGTAAAATATAAACAGAATTTAAGAATGCAGAATACAAGAATAATTTTAAAAATTAATATTCTGCATTCTGCATTGCTGCAATCTAATTATTATTAAATTCATTCCTTACAAAAGAGAGGTATTTATGAAAAATAAATCAATATTATTAATGCTGCTGTCTGCGTTGTCTTTTTCTTCAATGCAAATAATAGTGAAATTGTTAACTAAAATACCCCTCATGGAAAAAGTATTCTTCAGAAATTTTGTAAGCTTAATCCTGGCATACGTAGTTATTAAAAAAAATAAACTTCGTTTCTTCGGCTTAAAGGAAAACAGAAAGCGATTATTCTATCGTTCAGTTTTTGGGTATCTTGGCGTAATATTGTTTTTTTATGCAACATCACAAATGCTTGCGGCAGATGCTGCAATGCTAAATAAGCTTTCTCCCATTTTCGTCGCTAT
The DNA here is from genome assembly GCA_036846385.1 of Bacillota bacterium. Classification (GTDB taxonomy): domain Bacteria; phylum Bacillota; class Clostridia; order Tissierellales; family Sedimentibacteraceae; genus Sedimentibacter. Next base: position 3,491 of record DAIUCB010000277.1, read on the forward strand.
TCTTGCCCACCTGCTTTTAAAAGAAAAAA
>DAIUCB010000278.1:0-3502 GCA_036846385.1 Bacillota bacterium
AAAAGCAGAATTATTGAAAGAGAGGTATATATATGAGAATTAAAGCAGCTGACGCAATTATTAAATGCTTGGAAGCAGAAAATGTTAAAACAGTATTTGGATATCCGGGAGGAGCAGTCCTTCCTCTTTACGAATCACTGCGAAATTCAAATATTAAGCATGTTTTAGTCAGACAAGAACAGTCTGCAGCCCATATGGCAAGCGGCTACGGTCGCGCTTTAAATAAGGTCGGCGTATGTATCGCAACCTCGGGACCGGGTGCAACAAATTTAATTACCGGCATAGCAACTGCATATATGGATTCTATTCCTCTTGTTGCTATAACCGGGCAGGTAGTATCTGACAGCATAGGAAAGGATATGTTTCAGGAAGCTGATATTATAGGAGCTACCGAATCCTTCACTAAAAACAGCTATCTGGTAAAGGATGCCCGTGAGCTGCCAAGAATAATTAAGGAAGCCTTCTTTATTGCTTCTTCAGGCAGAAGGGGTCCTGTTCTGATAGATATACCAAAGGATATACAGGATAATTTTATTGAGTTTGAATATCCCTCCCAGATAAATATAAGAGGGTATAAGCCGACAATCAGCGGTAATCCCAGACAGATAAAAAGAGCTGCGGAGCTTATTAATAAAGCTCAAAAACCGATTATTTGTGTAGGAGGAGGCATTCGTTCTGCCGATGCGACAGAGGATTTAATTAAGCTTGTCGAAAAAACAAAAATACCTGTTGTATGCTCTTTGATGGGTGTAGATGCATTTCCCAATGACAGCCCTTATTTTGCAGGCTTGCTGGGCTCTCACGGATACAGCTTCGTAAATAAATCTATGAACGAGGCTGATTTGCTAATCGTTATCGGTGCTCGCTTTGCCGACAGATCTACTTCTATGCTGCGCAAAAACAATCCTAATCAAAGTGTAATACATATTGATATCGACCCTGCTGAAATAGGAAAAAATATAGAAACTAAGGTGCCCATTGTAGGAAATGCCAAGGAGATATTAAACAACCTGCTGGATTATGATTACAGCTTGGAAATTACGGAATGGCTGTCTCAGCTTCAAGAAAAACGCAAAAGCTATATGAGTAAGCTTCTTGCACAGGACTCAAAATTAAACCCAAAGCTGTTAATAAATAAAATATCCGATAAAATGGGACAGAAGGGAATATGGGTGTCTGATGTAGGCTTAAATCAAATATGGGCAACTCACAGCTTTACTGTAAGCGGAAGCAAAAGATTTTTAACATCAGGGGGACTGGGAACAATGGGTTACAGTTTGCCTGCGGCAATAGGTGCTAAAATAGCAAGTCCCGATACGACAGTCGTAGCTTCTATGGGAGACGGAGGTTTTCAAATGCTTATGAGCGATATAGCCGTTGTAAAGGAACAAAATGCCGGAGTAAAATTTATAATTTTTAATAACGGACATCTGGGAATGGTTAGAGAGCTTCAAAAAAATGCATATAATGAAGCTTCATATTTCGGAATCACCCTTGGATTTAATCCTGATTTTATGAAGCTTGCAGAAGCATACGGTATAAAGGGAATGAAAATATCAAGAGATGATGAAATGGATTATGCAATTAACGAAATGTTCAAGGATGAAGAGCCATTTATTTTAGAGTGTATTGTTGATCCTGAAATCCCTTCGGTTCCAAGAATAGGAGGTAAATAAGATGAATGAAAAGCTGATTTTATCAATTCTTGTAGAAAACTATTCGGGTACCTTGAGCAAGGTTGCGGGACTTTTTACCAGAAGAGGCTACAATATTGACAGCCTTAATGTAGCTGAAACTCAAGACCCCAATATATCAAGGATTACTGTTGCCGTAACCGGTGACAGCTATATAATAGAGCAAATAACAAAGCAGCTTCATAAGCTGATTAATGTAATAAAAATAAATATTTTAACCTCTGAATCCTCAGTTCAGCGTGAGCTGATGATGATAAAGGTTAATGCAACAGGAGTAAAAAGAACAGAGGTAATTCAAATTGCTGATATATTTAAAGCAACTATTGCTGATGTGAACAATAAAAATATGATTATAGTAATAACGGGAACAGAGGATAAAAACAATGCAATACTGGAGCTTCTAAAGCCCTATGGTATTGTTGAAATGACTCGTACGGGTCCTACAGCGCTGGAAAGGGGATAAGATGTATAGAGTCTGGGCAAAAAAAATCAGAAATAATATAATAATAGCTTCCCTTAATATTAAAAATAACGAAAAAATTTCTTTAGATGAAAAGAGAGACAAATGTATAAAAGAGGTATGCAAAAAATTTGATTTAAGTGTGCCTCTATGGCTGAAAAAACATCAGGAGGATTTTTCCCAATATAAATATGTAATATTTTATCCGGAGGATTTCATTGATGATATTGATTTTGATAAGCTGGAGATTGATTTGATTGATGACGGAACTATTATAAAGTAAATTAAAATCTATATCTGATGACTAATCATCAGATATAGCTTTTACATTTTTTAAATGTATAATTGATTGTATATTACTACTAAAAGCAAGAAGAACCATAGAAGTGTATCCATACTGATATCGCAGTCGCTTTGGCATACTATACATACCAATATCAGAAAGAAAAACAACAGAGATGAATCTGCGCCAAGTACATCCTCATTTCCGCAGCCTTGTCTTCCTCTAGGCGGAATACATTGTGCTTTTGCTTTCTTGTTTGTTTGAGTATTAATTTCATTTTTTATATCAGCTGTATTCAAATTTGGTTGACAGCTGCAATTAATATTATCCATAATTACCTCCTAAATCATAAATTGATATATATTTATTATATTCACATCTTAAAGATATGTTAAATTAATAATTATTTAATAAAGACAGTAAATCAGCATTTTATAATTTTTATTTAATATATGTATACTTTAACATAATTTTGAAATAATAAGATTGTACTTAAATATAAGGAGGATAATATTATCATGGATAAATTCGCTTTAGTATTAGTTATCATAGGAGCTCTAAACTGGGGTTTAATATCATTATTCCAGTTTGACTTGGTTGCTTCTATATTCGGAGGTCAAACTGCAATCTTTAGCAGATTGGTTTATGGACTTGTAGGTTTAGCCGGATTATACTGTATAACATTATTGTTTAATGAACGCGAAAGAGTAGATTAACCATAGGGTAAAAGAAATAAAGGTCACGGAAAATTTTTTTCCGTGACCTTTATTTCTTATTCTCCTGAAACGGCCAGCTTTTTTATCTTTAATGATGGTGATCCGATATAAGCTTCTCCCGGAAGACCGAACTTTAAATCATCTCCGACCTCTTCAATATTTTTCAATAATTCAAAGTAATTTCCCGCAACCGTGATTTGCTCAACCGGTCTTTTTATTTTACCGCCTTCGATTTCATATCCAAGGGCAGCCAAAGAGAAATCTCCCGATACAGTGTTCAATCCTGCATGCAAGCCTTGAAGCTCTGTTATCAATATACCTTTGTCTGTCGAGGAAACAATTTCATCGA
>DAIUCB010000279.1:0-3423 GCA_036846385.1 Bacillota bacterium
CATGCATATCCAGTCCATAAAAGAATCGCCGGTATAAATATTGTATTGTGAAGGACCCTTAGCCCATTTTTTTGCCTTCGTTTCAATTTTGTTAACTGTGCCGATTAAAACCAGCTTATTGACTGCCCGTGTCATTGCAACATACAAAACTCTCATTTCCTCGGACATATTTTCAACTTTAATCGTATTTTTAAGTGCTAATCTTGGAATTGTTTCTCTGTAAACTCTTTCATCGGTATTAATATACTTAGGTGCCAACCCGAGATTATTATGCTTCAATATATTCTTTGTCAAATCTGCTTTATTAAATCTTTTACTCATTCCGCAAAGTAATACGACAGGAAATTCCAAGCCCTTACTTTTATGTACAGACATAAGTCTTACTACATTGTCATTTTCTCCGAGAATTTTTGCTGTGCTCGTATCCCCTGATGAAATATTAAGTTTTTCAATAAATCTGAGAAAATTAAATAATCCTCTCATTGATGTCTTTTCATATTCAAAAGCCTTATCTGTGAGCAGTCTTAGATTAGCCTGTCTCAAATTCCCTTTTGGTAAAATTCCTACGAAATAATAATAGCCTGTCTCCATAAGTATTTCCCATACAAATTCATTCAGATGAGAATATCTGCATCTTTTTTTCCATCCCTCAATTTTTTCGATAAATTCCTTCAGCTTAATTGACAGCTTATCATTGCCTTTGTTTTTATATGCATATACAGCATCAATATATTGAAGCTTAGGAAATGCTGCTCTGACTTTTGTCAGCTCATCTGTAGTAAAATTACCTATGGGAGATCTCATTATACTTATAAGAGGTATATCCTGCCGTATATTGTCTATAAGCTTCAGGAGATTTAACATTACCTGAATTTCTATAGATTCAAAATATCCTTCACCGCCGTCAAAATAAAATGGGATACCTTCATCACTGAAAATCTCTTCGAAAACAGGAGCCCAATTTGCTACAGACCTCATAAGAATAACTATATCCTTATATTCTATATCCCTGTATTCTTCTTTTTTAGATATATATATTTTTTGCTTTAAAAGGTCCTTGATTTTATTTACGGCAAATCTCGCCTCTATTTCAGCAGTCCTCATAGATTTAATTTCATCATCCGTATCTTCATCATCCTCAGTATTTTTATCAATTATATCTATTTCAATATAATTTTCCTCCTCGGAATCAAAGCTTGATCCGCAGTTTAAAAACACATCCTCATTATAATTTATTTCACCTATTTTTTCAGACATGATACTTTTAAAAATATAGTTTGTTCCGTCCAGAATTGTCTTTGTACTTCTGAAGTTTTTATTTAAATCTATTCTGATATCAGTAATCTCTTTAAAGATATCTGTTTTATGATTATCCAAATGATAGCTGCAATATTTTTCATTAAACAAGCTTGGATCTGCAAGTCTGAATCTATATATGCTCTGCTTAACATCACCTACCATAAAAACATTGTTTTTCCGCTTGATTTGGTCTATCAATGTTTCCTGCAGCCTATTGCTGTCTTGATATTCATCTATAAAAATGTGATTGTATTTATTTCTGTAGCTTTCACTTATATCGTTGTTTTTTAATATTTCCAAAGCATAATGCTCTACATCATTAAAATCGATTATCGCTTTTTCTGTTTTTTTAGCTCTGAAGGTATTGCTTAAATCTTCTATAATACTGTATAAAGATAACATTGAAGGATGCATATAATTTATATCATGAACAAATTCGGCAAAGCCCTTATTCTGTAACATCTTTTTGACATTTTCAATTATTTTTTTATACTCATCTCTGAGAGCTTTAACCTCTGTTTGTTTTTTTTCGCTGCAAATATTCTTATCTTCTCCCTTTATGGCTTTGAGCTTTGCATGGCTAATGCTATGAATATTATTTATGAACAACTCAAAATCACCTCTGAAGGAATCCTTCAGAATCTGCAGGTTATTAAGGTCATCCATTAATGCTTCTAAATAGACTGTTGGACCGTCCATATCCTCACATAATAATTTTGCATACATTAAGGATTCTTCAGCTCCCTGCAAAAGCACAGACATACTTTCTGCGACAGCTTTCATCCATATTGAATCATTAAGCTCAGCAGCTGTAAGCTTAAGCATGTTTACCGAATTTTTCAACCAACTTAAGGGTTCAGGGAAGCTTTGAATAAAACGGTATATTTCCTTGATTATATCGCACAGCTCCGAATCATCCCTATTTTTTGTAAAGCCCTCTACAAGACTTATAAATCCTGATTTTTTTTCACCATAAGCTCTTTCTAATACCTCATCTACTGCTTCATTCAGCAATATTTCCGTTTCATTTGTATCCCCTATTCTAAAATTCGGGTCTATTCCGATAATATGAAAATTTTTTCTGATAACATCTATACAAAAAGAATGTATAGTAGATATATTTGCCTTGCTTAACAAGCTCAACTGCCTTCTTAAATGCGTCAGATTCCCTTCATTATTTTGAATTGATGATAGCAGCGCTCTTTGAATTTTTTGCCTCATTCCGCCGGCAGCTGCATTTGTAAAGGTAACTATCAAAAATTTATCTATATTCTCACCGTCATTTTTTATGAGACTTATGATCCGTTCAACCAAAACAGCTGTTTTTCCCGATCCTGCCGCCGCAGAAACAAGTATATTTTTATTTCTGATATCAATGATTCTTTTTTGCTCCCTAGTCCATTCCATTGTCCGAAGCACCGCCTTTATTCATAATTTCAAACAAAACCTCATCTCTGGACTGTTTTTTTATTTTTCTGTATTTATTTCCTGCGGCTGTATCAAATTTGCATATTGATAAATATTCGCAGTATCTGCAGGGAACTGCGCTGCCTGTTGAGGAGTCCTTTCTGAATGGTTTTATATCAACAAAACCATCCATTATTTCCTTGGCAATTTTTTTGGATACTTCATCGGTTTTATTCAGAATTGATTTATATTCATTTACGGCGAGTGTCTTGGATGTTTTTTTTGTACTTCCGTCTTTGTTTAATGATACCGGAATTATATCAGAAGCCTTTGCTTCTTCGATTTTATTGTCCATATTACTTATTACCTCCATATTTTCTGCAACATAGCCCTTTAACGCTAATTTAGAAAATATTTCATCCTCGGGAGTTCTCTTTGAAAGATTGTCTCCGTCAACAATCGGATCATCTATACAAAAATAATATACTCCTCCTATTTCAGGATTTGAATGCATAAGCTTTTCACCGTTTTCCATTATTGCTGACATATAAATCATGAGCTGAAGCTGCAAGCCCTGAACAGTATCAGATAAATCAATATCCTTATGAGAGGATTTATAGTCGATAATATTAATATATGATACATTATCCTTTTTCATAATATCTATTCTGTCTGCCCTGCCATGCAAACGGATGATTTGACCGTCAGACAGCATAA
>DAIUCB010000280.1:0-3394 GCA_036846385.1 Bacillota bacterium
CTATGAGCAGTGGATTGATTTGTACAAAATTACTTTGAATAAGCTGCAGGATTATTGCAAAAGCTAAAAAAATTGATGATAATACTAGTTTTTTTACATTGTTGTTTCTATTCATGAGAAACCTCCTTATAATTTTATCCAACAAAAAAGTGCCTTCCGCTATTGAAAGGCACAAAATGGACAAATAAAATCGAACAACCAATTAATTTGTGGTTGCAACATTGCCTTGTCTTTCAAATCAGAAATGTGTCCTTTTTGTCAGAGTGTAGGTAAATAATTTAATCACTTGCAGCAAGAAATTCTCACTGCTCATGGTTTATAATTACAATGTAGCACTTTGATATTAATTTGTCAACCTTTGTGTTTGAATATTGTAAATTATAAATATTGCAAAAACTTAACTTTTCTGATAACATAAATGTCAAGAGTTCTTATATAATAAAAATTGAATCAAAAAATCAAATAAATCAAAAGGAATATAATGAAGAAATTTATAAAAAAAAACATCTGCACATAATATTATCTTGTGCAGCAGTTATACTATGGATGATATTGATTTTTGTTTTGTCTGCACAGCCTGCAGTTCAATCCAATAGGGTCAGTAAAAAAGTAACAGAAGTAATCGAAAAAATTGTAAACAAAATTATTCCCGGATCGGATTTCAAGGCTTTGAATGCAAACCGATTTATCAGGAAAAACGCTCATTTTTTTGTCTATTTGATTTTGGGAATATTGACATCTGTCGCTGTCAGGAAATTTGGGGTGGTGGGTGTACAAGGCATAAGTCTGGTTTTATTGATATGTGTTTTGTATGCTATGTCAGATGAATTCCATCAGACCTTTGTACCCGGTCGCGGTCCTCAAATCATGGATGTTTTGATTGATGGTGCGGGAGCTGTTGTCGGAAGTAGCTTGCATGCAGTTATTATCAATATAAACAAGAGGCTTAGATTGCGATAAATTTGAAGCTCATTATATTGATGTACAGAAAATATGTTGCTGAAATATTAAGATAAATACAATATGATCCATCTTAAATGAAGTAATAAAACAAAATTTTCCGCTATTAAAGCAAAAGCTACAATCTTTTTATAAGCTTTTTCAGCATTGTTTTGAATAAACCTGTACATTAAATATATTATTGCTCCAATAATTAATCTAATTATAAAAGCTATAGCAAAGGGTAATTCAAATAGCCATACCATTATTGGATTGCCTTCCTGTATGTAGCCAATATAATTTATTCCAAGATATGTTAATAGAAAATCCAGAATAATATAGGTAAAAATTAATTTATTAAATATGTCATTTTTGCAATTTAACATTTAATCCATTTTACCCCTCTTGAGTTTTTACTATATTATTTCCGGTTTTTAATATTTTATGCTTTTGCATATTTAGACCGATTAAGATACTACATAGGCTTACAAAATTAATGTATAAAATAAATGAAAAATCGTGATTTTAGTGAAAAATTTAGATTTATATAAAATAATATTTATTTTACTAAAATTCAAAAATATTCGAATAAAATATTGTTATAGGATTAATGTTTTGAATCAAATTATATAAATTTATGAGGAGAAATTATGACAAAACAATTAAAGGCTGATTTAATGCTGCTGCTTGTAACTATGGGATGGGGAATTTCATATTATCTGGTTGATTTGAGTCTCAGCGACATGGGTCCCTTTACCCTAAATGCAAATAGATTTTTAATATCATTTTTTATTGCCGGAATTTTTGGTTTTAAAAGGCTAAAAGGCGTGTCGCAAACTACATTGAAATATAGCTTTTTATTGGGGATTGCATTAGTTGTGGTATATATAGGTGCTACCTTCGGTATCAAGTACACAACATTATCAAATACAGGATTTCTCTGCGGATTGTCGGTGATATTCACACCTGTTTTATCCGGTATAATTTATAGGAAGCTGCCTGAAAGAAAGGTTATGCTGGTAGTTCTTATGTGTCTTGTAGGAATAGGGCTTCTTACTATGACAGATGATTTTTCAATTAATTTTAACAACTTAAAGGGTGATTTACTTTGCATTATGTGTGCCTTTGTATATTCAATAGATTTGCTGTTGACTGAAAGGGCAGTGCTTCGTGAGGATGTAGATCCTTTTCAGCTTGGGGTTTTTCAATTGGGAGTGACAGGGTTTTTAAATCTTATTTTGTCATTTATATTTGAAGCTCCGCATCTTCCGGGCAAGGAAGTTTTAGGTCCTGTTTTGTTTCTTTCAATTTTTTGTACAGGTATTGCATTTATAGTTCAAGCTTTAGCACAAAAATATACAAGTGCTTCTCATGTCGGAATTATTTTTTCTTTGGAAACCTTATTTGCCGGTCTTGTGGCATTTATTTTTGCAGGTGAGGTTTTGACATTCAAATCATATATAGGTGCTGCTTTAATGATTGCAAGTATTTTTATAATGGAAATAGATTTTAGCAGAGTTAATTGCAGTGAAAAAATTGATTAGTATTTTAGTTGTTTGAGTGAATGCTAAAAAGTCAAATTGGATTTGAAAAATATATTGGTTGAATTTGCAGGAGGTATAAATGAGTGCCCAAAAAATTAAAATGTTATGTTGCTTTGTAATTGCCGGCTTAATCTGTCTGACAGTCATAATATATAATTGCAGAAATTCAACAGATGTTGAGCGTATATCTACAGTTGAAGATGATATTGTCAACAATATAGATGAAATAGATAAAATTGATGAAAAGAAAATAAATGATGATATTTTAGATGAAAAATTTCATAAGAACATCAGAGAGATGAATGAAGGTGCAAAAAATAATGAGCAGGAAAATAAAGAAATAGAATCAAATATTACAGTAAAAGAAGAGCAAGAGGAAATATGTGAATCAGCAAATAAGGAAAATGTTATAGGAAATGATTTACCTATTGAGCATTCTCCCGAGACTGTGGGTAATTTTGTTATAATTAACAGTGTAGGTTACGAAAAGTTTAAATTTAACAAACATAATGCAAACGTTTATATAGAATCGGTTAATAAATATGCTGAAAACATAAACAGTGATATTAAATTATACAATATCATCGTACCTACATCGAGCGAATTTAATATGCCCGATGAATACAAAGATTTAAGTAATTCACAAAAAGATGGTATTAGCTATGCATATTCAAATATGGACGATAAGGTTATAACCATTGATGCTTATTCAAATATTGAAGCGAATAAAAACGAATATCTATATTTTAAAACCGACCACCATTGGACGGCATTAGGTGCATTCAGAGCATATGAATCTCTTATGAAAATAAAAGGAGTGGAAGCAGTATCAATAGAAAAATACAATAAAATAGATTCGAAAAGTAAATATCTTGGATCTATATATAATATGACTAAAAATGAACGATTGG
>DAIUCB010000281.1:0-3385 GCA_036846385.1 Bacillota bacterium
ATAATATTTCATATCTGTAGCATCCGTCATCAAAATTAAGCTTATACACTAATCCTATTTCTTCGAATAATTGAAGTGTTCTGTATATTGTAGCCAGACCCATTTCAGGATATTTATCTTTTATGAGCTCATATATTTCCTCAGGGCTAAGGTGTTCATTTTCGTTTTCAACTAATATTTCAAATACTACATTTCGTTGTGTAGTCATTTTAAAGCCCTTGCTAACCAATATATTCTTTAAATCATCTGCCTTGCTCATATTATCACCTCAATTACCATATCAGATTAATTCATCGGCAATACCTTCATAAATTTCAATAACTTCCTTTAACTCCTCTTCGTCTTCGACTATATTAAATATAATCTCTCCGTCCTCAGTTTCTTCTAAACAATATATCATACCTTCATCAGAGTCTATCTCGTGAAGCACAGCATATTGTATATCGTCAACATGAAAAGTAGCCTCAACCACAAGCCTTTCTACTTTACCGTCTTCATTAGTTAGTTCTATAATATTATTTTCCATGTGACCTCCGACTATTTAAATAATTTTATTTTGTTCGCTGCATATATGTCGTTAAAATCTGAGCAGCAGCTAATTTGTCAATTACTTCTTTTCTTTTTTTTCTTTTAACATCGGCTTGTATTAACATTTTTTCGGATATTGTTGTAGTAAAACGTTCATCCTCAAGCTCAATAGGAATTTCAACATGTTGTTTCAGTTTATCCAGAAATTCCAATACCTTTTCACCTTGTATCCCAATCGTACCATCCAGCATTTTAGGCAGACCCGAAACAATTTTAGTAACGTTGTATTCCTTTATTATTTTTTTGAGCTCATTAATATCGTTTTTTATATTTGTTCTTTTTACAGTAGTTACTCCTTGTGCAGTAATCATCAATAAATCACTGACAGCAACTCCTATAGTTTTGTCTCCTACATCAAGACCCATCAATCTGTCCATATAACCCTCACACAATTTTGATATAAAAATCCGTACATTCACCTGCACAATAGCTGCACAAAACACATTTTTCCATATCGACCTTACACTTTCCGTCTATGATTTGAAGTGCATTTTGCTTGCATTTAATTGCGCATTTTCCACAGCCTACACACCACTCTTCGATTACGAGGGTACGTTTTTGATTTTTTAATTTATTTTTTATATTATGATTTAACTCATTGTTTTCCAAATAACATATATTTGCATCTATTTCCTCTTTAGTGCTCATTCCTACGGCAATAGAGTCTACCTGACCGATATTGTTTACAAAATCAAATGCAGCCTGAGCATCATTTATAAGGTGACCTCCGCCATAAATCTTCATTGCCATAATAAATTTATTGCATTCCTTTGCCTGTATCACAGCATTTATCATATCTGTAACATTTCCGTCCTGTATACCTATTCCCATCATATTAAGTAACGGAAATACTATTTCTATTTCCTTAAATTTAATACTGTCTTTCACTGCTTCGACTCTATGAGTTGATATACCGAAGTGCTTTATTATACCGGTCTCTTTATATTTCATAAAGCGTTCAACAGCTTCATAATGTCCTAAAAAATTATTTCCGTTATCTTGTTCATGCAGCATAAATATATCTACATAATCAGTGTTCATTTCTTTCAAAGCCTTGTTAATGCTATACTCCGCCGTATATTTATCATATGCATAGCTTTTAGTCGCTATGTATAGTGTTTCCCTGTCTTTGTCTTTTATGAATTTTTTTATTATATTATAGTTATCATAAAGCTCAGCAGTATCAAGAAAGTTGATACCTTTCTCATAAGCGTAATTTAAAAGCTTCACCTTATTATCTTCTGTATCCGGATTTTGTAAATTGCTTAAAGACAAGGTTCCATAGCATAGTTTTGATACCTGACCACAATCAAACAGCTTTGTAAATTTCATTTTTTTCACCAAAATAACATATTAAAAATATAAAATATAGCAGTATATTTATCATATACTGCTGTTTTCCATAGTATACTCCATACCTGGCGCATAAGATTTCACCAGGCTTTGCATAATTTCTTTGCATAAAGAAGCATTATATATCTATTACTTCTAAATATACATTTAGTATTTCCTCAAGCAATTCATCACGCTCTATTTTTCTTATAAGGCTTCTTGCATTGTTATGATTAGTAATATATGTAGGATCTCCCGACAGTATATATCCGATGAGCTGGTTATTAGGATTATATCCTTTTTCCTTCAGTGATTGATATACCTGACATATAATTTCACGTGATTCGTTTAAAGATTCCATATTATAATCAAATTTTGCAGTATTATTTAAATTTTTATCCATAAAAACCACCTCTAGCTATTATAATACATTTTCGTAATAAAATCAATCTAATTTTCAGTAATAATGATAAATTTTAACAATAAATTAAATTCTCTATATGCTCTGCTTTTCATCGATTGCTTTAATCACCTTTTTTACAGCTTCAATAGATGCATCAATTTTATCGGGATTTTTTCCGCCTGCCTGAGCAAAATCAGGTCTGCCTCCTCCGCCTCCGCCTGCAGCTGTTGCAGCTTCCTTTACCAAATTACCTGCATGTAATCCCTTTTCAATCAAATCCTTTGTTACTGAAGAAACAAACAGAACCTTCTCATTTGATTCAGATGCTAAGAGAATTACACAGCTTTCATTTTTATCCTTTATTTTATCCGACAGCTCTCTGAGGGAATTGGCATCCTTATCCTTTACTTTCAAAGCAAACAGCCTGATTCCGCCGATATTCTCATACTGATCAAGAATTTTATCCATGCTTTTCTTCAACAGCTCGTTATTTAACCTTTGAATCTCTTTATCTTTTTCTTTAACTTCCTTTTTAAGACTATTTATTTTCCCCGGCAGCTCTTGTCCGGAGGATTTCATTATAGATGACAGCTCTGTAATCAAATCAGACAATTCATTTAAATAGCTGATTGCGGCTTTGCCTGTGACAGCTTCAATTCTTCTGACACCCGATGCTATACTGCTCTCGGAAATTATTTTAAACAAGCCTATTTTAGCTGTTTCATCTATATGAATACCGCCGCAAAGCTCTTTGCTGAAATCTCCGATACTGACAACTCTGACCGTATCCGAGTACTTTTCGTCAAACAACGCTGTCGCACCTGATTTTTGGGCTTCTTCTTTGCTTAGGCTTTCAATATTTACCTTATAATCGGCTAATATAGCTTCATTAACATTTTTTTCTATATCCTTTATTGCTTCTGCTGTTACCGATTCAAAATGAGTATAATCAAATCTCAATCTGTCTTCATTTACAAAGGAGCCTGCTTGATTTACATGGTCTCCGAGTAAATTTTTCAGAACTCTGTGAAGTATATGGGTGCAGGTATGATTTTTGGCGAT
>DAIUCB010000282.1:0-3359 GCA_036846385.1 Bacillota bacterium
AAAAACAATCTCTCGTTTATTATCTATCCGAAATCAGACTATACTCGTATATAAAAAACAGATAATTAATCAATCGTCAATTATCTGTTTTTTTATTTGCTATTTGTTTAAAATATCTACGGCATCCTTTCCAAGCATACCGATTGTAATTCCTAATTCCTTAGCTTTTTCACTTACAGCTTTTACCGGAGCATTAAGCAAGTCTTCGAAAGTATTTCCGCTGATTATTACAGCAACATCCTCGAATTTATCTGATGCGGCTATATTTAAATATCCACACATAACATAGCCTCTTTTACATAGAATCATAAGCATTTGGGGATGATTTTCACCGCTTGGCAGTGTTATGCTCAAACCTACTGAATTTACATTGTTGTTTTCTACCTTTGTAATATTAATCATTCTTTAATCTCCTAATAATTTATTTTTACCTGCTGCTAAGCATAGTAAGATTTAATATTTCATTTTCAATTTCCTTAATATTGTTGTTTATTTTATTTAATGCATCTGATTTAGCATCATCCTTATTGATATATCCTTCTGTTAATTTTAATGCATTTTCAAAAAGCTTTTTAAGCTCATCCACATCCTTTGTAAGATCCTTTATTTGCTTGTCCCTATCGATCGGCTTATAATTCTCAACCGCAGAATCATCCTCTGCAATATTTATTTCCCGAACATCAGATATATTGCTGATGCTGTATAATGTATTATATTGAGGAACTATACAATCAATTCCCAAGGTATTCGTAATTTCGTTGGCAAATTCCAGTTTTGCTTCAGGCTCTCCGTGGACTATAAAAACCTTTTTCGGCTTTATCTTAAAGCCTTTAAGCCACTTAATCAGTGCCGGCTTATCTGCATGACCTGAGAAACCTTCCACATTATATATTTCAGCATTGATATGTATATCCTCACCTAATATTTTAACGTTTTTTTCTCCTTCTAATATACGTCTTCCCAATGTTCCTTCAGCTTGATATCCTACAAATACTACACTGCATTCCTTTCTCCACAAATTATGCTTTAAATGATGCTTAATTCTTCCTGCCTCGCACATTCCGCTTGCAGAAATTATTATCTTCGGTTCAAAGGAAAAATTAAGTGCAACAGATTCTTCTGCACTTTGAGTAAAATGTAAGTTTTCAAATTCCAAAGGATTATCTCCTGATAAAATATCCTCTCTCGTTTCTTTATCAAAGGAATATGAATTACGTTTAAATATTTCAGTAGCCTTTGTTGCAAGAGGACTGTCTATATAAACAGGTATTTTTTTGAGTTGATTTTCTTTTCCGCCTAATTTACATTTATCATCGTAATATTTATTCAGCTCGTATATTATTTCTTGGGTTCTTCCTACTGCAAAGGATGGAATTACAACTGTTCCCCCTCTTTCTGCAGTTTTTAAAATAATGTCAATAAGCTCCTCTGTCCTCTGCTCTATATTTTCATGGATTCTGTTACCGTATGTTGACTCTATTATTAAATAATCGGCACTTTCTATAATTTCAGGATCCTTTAAAAGGGGCTTTTCATCCATACCTAAATCTCCTGAATATACAAGCTTTATAGTTTCTTTGTCATCCCTAAACCACATTTCTATTATTGATGAACCTAAAATATGCCCTGCATCGCTGAATTTAACTTGAAGGTGTTCGTCTACATCAATTATTTGCTCATACAATACAGTTTTAAAATATTTAAAGCTTGCTGCAGCATCAGCCTGCGTATATATTGGCTCAATAAGTCTTTTCCCGGAACGTTTAGCCTTTCTGTTTTTCCATTCAGCCTCAGTTTCTTGAATATGAGCACTGTCTATCAGCATAATTTCACATAGGTCATATGTAGGTTTAGAACAATATATTATTCCTTTAAAGCCCCTTTTTACCAAAAGCGGTATTCTCCCGCTATGGTCTATATGACTGTGGCTTAAAAATAAATAGTCAATTTCCGCAGGATTAATTTCGAATTCCTCTAAATTTAACTCTTCATCCTTACGCTGAAACATTCCGCAGTGTAATAATGCTTTTTTCCCATTAACCTCTATACAGTGGCATGAGCCTGTAACACCCTTTACTGCACCTAAAAATCTAATATCCATTTATTCGCCTCATTTCTTTTATAATAGCTGTAATTCACAGATATAATTATAGCTTAAGGTTATTAATCTAACCTAAATTTTAGTTTATTATTTTTTATTATATATAATTAAACTTACTTTTACAATAATAAAATACCTTATAAATGAAAAAAGACGAATTATATCGAAATAATTCATCTTTTTCATTATGCTTTTATGTTTTTTCGTATATGATTACTTTACTCTTAATTAGCTTTCCATCTGTCTTGATAAGAAAACACATGCTGTCTTAATAAGCTTTTCTTCCAATTCTCCCATTTTTACATTTTTCTCCTTTGATAGAAGCATAACAGCCCCGATTGGGTCACCATGAACTAATATTGGAGCAATAACCTGGCTTGTGTAATGATCCGGATTAAATTCATTTGATGTTATTCTTATTGGCTTTGTGTTTCCTGTAGCAGTATATGATTCTCTGCTTTCAATAATCTTCTCAAGCTCCGGACTAAGTCTTTTTTCTGTATAATCTTTTTTTGAACTACCTGATACTGCAATTACGCCATCTCTGTCAGTTATTATTGCTATATGTCTAGTTGTGTCAAACAGTGATTCTACATATTCACCTGCAAACTCTGTCAATTCACCAATTGGAGAATACTTTTTAAGAATTATTTCACCTTCTCTATCAGTAAATATTTCTAGCGGGTCCCCTTCTCTTATTCTTAATGTCCTTCTTATTTCTTTAGGTATTACTACTCTTCCTAAATCATCGATTCTTCTGACAATTCCAGTTGCTTTCATGTTATCTTTCCTCCAATTACATAATTTTATCTTTATATGACATTTCTTTTATAGATAGTATTATTTGCACTTTAATGATAATTATCCCCAATTAATCAAGGATATATTTGGTAAAATCAAGTCATATTTTTTATTATATAATACATTTTAACAAATGGCAACAATTTTTTACTAAAAATAACAATAATTTACTTTACCTTTATATCTGCATTTTTCTTAAGATTTTCTACCAGTTCATTATATTTTTTCGTTTTATAGCCTTCAGTTAATATATCCTTTGAATTTTCAACAGTAATTGTATTATCTGTCTTTTTATCCGTAACCTTAATAACATGGTAACCAAATTTAGTTTTTACAGGTGCGCTGACATCTCCTATGTTCATAGCAAATGCTGCATCTGAAAACTCTTTAACCATTTTAGGATAATTGAAATAATCTAAATCTCCGCCTTTATCCTTGCTTGGATCGATGGATACAT
>DAIUCB010000283.1:0-3354 GCA_036846385.1 Bacillota bacterium
CGGGGGTTTGGCGGTGTGGGACGTGATTATAAAATTGTGAGCTTACAGGCAGGGGTTTATGGAAAAGTATCGTTAGACCAACAAGATCTGTGGCTAAAGAGTGAACAAAAAAACAGTAATGGTCAAAGAATAATATTAGCAGGTGAAACAGGGATTGAATATAAGATAAGGCTTGTACTTGCTAACGTTGAGGGTAAATACGAAATAGGAGAGGGAAGCAAGACATGGACATTCAATGACTACAACAGCATAAAAAAACAATATGAGCTAATGGGGCTAAGGAGTGCTAAATTTGATTTTTATGATGAGGTTGATGACAGACAAATAACCTTTGAGGACAGGTCATATCTTGCAAACGAAAGAAACTGGAACTCCTACATAGCAAGGAGATCATCAGCGAGCAGTACAAATACCATTCAGACAAATGCATATCCTTACTCAAATCCGGTGCTGAGTACCGACGGAGAAATGATGGTATACATATCAGATATGAATAGCTATGACTTAAATGAAACATCTGTATGCTTTTCTGTAAAATCAGGGGGAGTATTTCCCGAGGGAACTGAGGTAGATGATTCCGATTATGCTGATACAGATGCGGTGATTGATGGTACTGCTGACAGTGCCTCAGTGGCATGGACACGTGTTATAACGAATATGAAATTAAGTGAGGGAAGTGAAGCAACAGCAGAAGATATCCAAAAAATGATTACAGGTACGGAAATTATGGCAGGTATATATGACGGCTCTAAATTTGTTACAACTCGCCTGACCGACAATTCTATGGCTGATATGTCTCCTGTAGTTGCTACAAACGGCGAAAAAACCATAGTAGCATGGAGAAGCTTCTATGCCGGGGATATGGATAGCCCTTTGACCTTTGACGGCAGAGATAATATAATGTACCGAATATATGACGGCAGTAGATGGAGTGAGGAAAAATGCCTGTATGACGGCAGCGTTGACACGGTAAATACACTTAATGCAAAGCTGCTTTCAGACGGAACTTCAGCGGTAACATATGAGGTAACAATTGGCGATACTGACAATACTGAAATATATTGCGCGATAATTAATAAGAATGGTGATATTATAAAAAATATTAGATTAACTAACAGCCAGCAAAGAGATGAAAATCCGCAAATAACATCGGTAGTATTCCCCGATGTTAAGGAACGCTTTGTGATAGGATGGAATTCATTTATGGAAGCAGGAACTGAAGATACTATTGAGAAGAGCATAATCAAAGTTGCAGCTATTGATGGGGATGGAAATATTTATACTCATTTTGAAACTGAAATTGAAGGTTCTGATAAATCAGATTACAGTAATTTCAAATTTACAAAGGGTTCGGAAAAACTACAGGATTTGTCAATTGTATGGGTTCAACCGGAATTTGACTCCGATGATAATCAAAGCCATGCATTATGGGGTAGGAAATTTTCGCTTCATAAAGATAAAATTACGATTTCTCCTGAAATCAAGCTTTTAAAACTTGCTGATAATAGCTTGATAGATTTCTATGATGCGCATGTTGACAATACCGGGAAAATCAGCTTTATACTTCAATCAACCGATTATAATACAGAAAAAAAGTATAGCAACATAATTTACGGACAGTCAGAATATTCAAATAGGATATCTCTTGAACAGGTTTATTATTCTCGTAGTGAAATACTTCCCGGCAATGAAATGCCTTTTACGTTCCGTCTTTATAACAGAGGAATTGAACCAATTAATAATGTAAGTATTACTTTTGGAGAAGCTGTTCACCAGTTTGGAGCCGGTGATTATATCATGCCCGGGCAGTACAAGGATATCAATATATTTTACCCGGTTCCGGAGATTATTGCAGACCCTGCATACTCCATTACTGCAGAATACTCTTCGTCTTCTGATACAGATACAGTTACAGGTGCAATAAAATTAGATGTTCCTGATGTGGGCATATATGGTATTGATGTTGTCAAGGAAGCAGAAAGAGAAAGATTGTTCAGCATAATGCTTCACAATAACACTTTTTCAAAGCTAAGAGAAGGTAAACATACTGTTAAGCTTTATGTATATGACAGCCCTGATTCTGAAGCAATGCCCATTGCAACTGAAACAATATCTGATGCAGCTTCGCTCAATATTATTAACAACGGTATATTCAGCAAGAACATGTTGCTAAATAAGGAGGCTCTGAAAGGTATACTTAATGAGAAGGGTGAGATACCTGATGATGGAGCGCGGTTATTTTTTAAGGCAGCTATTGAAGAAGACGGTAAAGAAATTGAGGATTTGGATTTATCCAATGATTGGGACTATGTCAAAATAAGAGGACTTATCAGCAAAAACATGGAGAGTGTTTCACTCACATGCAGAATGAAATCTCAGTCAGGTCAGACATCTGTGCAGATTGAGCTTACGAATAATTCCATGAATGAATTAACAGGCGGAAATATCGTTGTAAGCTTGAAGAATGAAAGTGGTAAAATAATTGAAACAAAGCAATTTGGCATCAACACTTCATTGATTGTAGGCGGCGAAGAAACCTTCAGTACAACCTTTGACTTTACCAGTGAAGGAACTTCATTTGATGCATTGTATCTATCTGAGAATCCGGATAGCGGCAATGATGATTCTGACAAGCCCAAAAATGACGTTCGTCCAAAGAATAATGATAAGCCAAAAGACTATATACTCTCTTTTAGGGATGTCAAAAATACAGATTGGTTCTATGATGCGGTTAGATTTGTATTAGAGAATGGACTTATGGTTGGAACAAGTACAGATACATTTGAACCTGAATTATTAGTCACACGAGGTATGCTTGTTACAATACTTCATAGATTGGAAAATCAGCCATTAGCCTTAAACAACAATTTCACTGACGTTGTGGCTGATGATTATTACTATGATGCTGTAACATGGGCTCAACAGAATGGTATTATTTTAGGTATCGATGAAACAAAATTCGGTCCAAATGAAAGCATAACTCGCGAGCAGTTTGCAACCATCCTTTACAGATATTACCTATATAAAAACACCGGTGCAGTAGGTATAGGAGATGATTTATCAAAATTTGAAGATGGTGTCACCATATCAGAATATGCATTGACTGCATTGCAGTGGGCAGTTGCAGAAGGGCTAATCAAAGGAAGAGGGGAACTTACTCTAGCACCAAAGGGTAATGCCACCAGAGCAGAAACAGCTGCAATATTACAAAGGCTCAAAGAAGGAAACAGATAAATTTAATCCCGGTATTTTATACCGGGATTAACTCTATCCTTTTGTCATCTACTTTATTTTTGTTTAATAAAATGATATAACCCATCTTCTTTTAACACTAACGTATAAATTATATCATTT
>DAIUCB010000284.1:0-3334 GCA_036846385.1 Bacillota bacterium
ATTCAGGTTTTTTACATTATTCTCAAATTGAATTTTTTCGCCTTCTAAAGCCTTTATTTTATTTTTCAATTCCTTTGATTCCGATATTTTTTTTACCTGCCTGAATGTACCTAAAATCAATACAATTACGGCACCTAAAATAAGGCAAATCATCATAACTACTGCTAATGGCGGCTTGGGCTGAAAGAAAAACAAATCCACATCCACCGGATTACCGTTTTGAATTGCAAATATCGCAATAAATATTGAAACAATTAATACAAAAATAAAACCAAGTTGCATAGTTATACTCCTTTCTAAAGTAAATAATTTTTAAATTAAGTATATTATACTATATAATAGTATATATTTACCACCATTTTTTGATGTTAATCGTGTTTTATATATTTTTCCTATTATATTATTCCTGAATCTTGGCTTTTATCATTATTGAGCATTCAATTCTCTTCTTTTCAAGCTCACAGCCAACCTCGTAGGGTTCCTTGAAATTCTTATTGAAATTGTATGCATTTGCATGGCATCCGCCGCTGCAATAGTATTTTGCCCAGCATTCCTTGCATTTTGGTTTTTCATTAACCGATACATTTCTGAACATATCTACCACAGCTTCATTGATTATACCTTCCTCCACATTTCCGATAACAAATTTTTTATCACCTACAAACTGATGACATGGGTAAAAATCACCCTCCGGCGTCACTGCAATATATTCCGTACCCGCTCCGCAGCCTATGGAACGTTTATATATACAAGGACCTCCATCCAGCTCAATATTAAAGTGAAAGAATTGGAATCTTTTATTTTTGTCATGGTAAGCTTCAATATACATTTTTGCCAGCTTTTCATATTCCTTCTTCAGTTGTTCAACATGCTCGTCAAGCAAAGCATATGGTTCTTCGGGCTTGGCAACAACAGGTTCAACGGATATTTTCTCAAAGCCAAGCTCTCGCATATGCTTAACATCCTCTGCAAAGTCAAGATTGTACGCAGTATAGGTGCCTCTTGCAAAATAATCCTTGTCCCCTCTTTTTTCAATAAGATTTTTGAAATTATTGACTATTATATCATAGCTTCCCTTATTGTTTACTGTCTTTCTCATATTGTCATTTACAGACTTTCTTCCATCTATGCTTAATACGACATTACTCATATTTTCATTGATATAGTCAATTTTCTCATCATCAAGCAATACTCCGTTAGTAGTAATTGTAAACCTGAATTTTTTATTGTGCTTTTTCTCCAGAGACCTGCCGTAATCAACGAGTTTTTTAACTGTATCAAAATTCATAAGTGGCTCTCCGCCAAAAAAATCAACCTCCAGATTAACTCTTTTGCCGGAGCTTTTAACTAAATAATCAAATGCTTTCTTACCTACCTCAAAAGACATTAAATTTCTTTCACCCTTGAAATTCCCTTGAGACGCAAAGCAATACTCACATTTTAAATTACAGTCGTGAGCTACGTTCAAGCACATAGCCTTTACGGCAGGCTTTATTTTGTTTTCGAAATCTGAGTCCTCAGTAAAAAGCATTTTGTTGTCTATCATATATTTGATTTCATCTATAGCCTCTGATGTTATATCTTGTCCGTATTTTAAAGAAACAGATTTTATCATCTCTTCGTCTCTGAATTTTTCACCCTTTAGCAAATCATATACTATTTCATCAATTATATGAACTAACCCGCTGTTAGTATCAATTGCTCCATACATATCATCTATTTTAAATACATGTATCATTAAATAATTCCTCCGAATTTAGTTATTATCATGACTCTTATCTTTAATCTCCGTCATGAATATCCTCATTTTATTGGATAGGAAAAATATCCTATACATAAAAAGTAGTGGCTATTTGCCACTACAAATTTATTTGTTCTCGCACTTTTGATTACCAACCGTACAAGATGTTTTGCATGCAGATTGGCAAGAAGTTTGGCATTCTCCGCAACCTTTAACATTCATATTATCTGTTAGTTTTTTATCATTTAAAGTTTTTATATGTACCATAATATACCTCCTTATAAACTAAACTCAATAAATTATAGCACTTTTTAAGATTATTTTAAAGTACTTTTTTTATTTTTTTAAATTTACTCCAATAATACCTCCGAATATTGATACAGGGAGAAAAAGCAGGTGTTTTAATGTGCTGATTTCCGTAGGTGATTTTATAATAAGCTTCATTAAGCAAACAAGAGCAAAATAAACAATCCATATTTCCATTCCCATAATCAGTCCTTTTTCATGTGTATTCCTCGAATACAAAAGAGCAGTTACAAATAAGCAAACCGGAATTATAAAGCTGAATATTCCCTCAAGAGCTTGTTTGTCAGAAAAATAATATATATATACGGTTAAAATTAAAAAAGAAATTAATATCATAATAAGCATATACAAAGAATATTTTAGCAATGCACCAAATTTCATAATATTGTTCCTCCATATAATTAATACAATTACAATACATACTATTCATTTTTTTATAAAAAAGAACAATTATTTACTTTAGTACCTAATACAAATAAATATAGCCTGATAAAATAGACATGGATTATTATATAAGGTTATAGTGATATAAATTTTATATAATTAATTTTCATAAAAAATATCTTTACAAAATAATAAGCACATGATATAATCTAACAATGCATCGATAATAGGATGCTTTACTAAAGGGGAGTAGTTTTAAATTTTTAGTCAACATACATGGATTTGATAAAAATTCTGGCTAAGAATCTGTTTAGGTAACAAGACTTTTAGTATATTTTTTATTAATTAATAAAAGATATACTAAAGGTCTTTTTTTTACCTTAATATGAATTTTAAAACTGCCTTTCTAAAGCAAATTTATAGTAAATTACAAAATAAGGAGAATGAAATGTACTACCAAAAAAGTGTAAATGATACGTTTAAAGAACTAAAATCAGACCTAAGTACCGGTCTTACGCAAGAGGAAGCAAAAAAAAGGTATGATGAAAACGGACCAAACGCTTTAATTGAAAAACAGCGAAAAACAAAGTTATCAATGTTTTTAGCACAATTAAAGGATACAATGATTTACATATTATTTGCGGCTGCGGCTATATCAGTTTTTCTGGGAGAAATCAGCGACGCAGTAATAATTTTGATAGTTGTGCTGATAAACGCAACTATAGGAATGATACAGGAGTCAAAGGCAGAACAGGCACTTGAAGCATTAAAAAAACTGTCCAGTCCTTATGCAGCAGTCAGACGAGACGGACATGTAATGGAAATACCCGCAAGTGAACTTGTTATAGGAGATATCGTAATATTGGAAGCAGGCCGAATCATACCTGCAGATATCAGGCTGAT
>DAIUCB010000285.1:0-3303 GCA_036846385.1 Bacillota bacterium
ATATGAAGCATTTGGACTAGAAGATGCTGATGTTATATGTGTTGCCTATGGAACTACATCAAGAATAGTTAAAAATGCCATAAAAGACAGTGAAGCTAAAGGAATAAAGGTTGGATTAATCAGACCAATAACATTGTGGCCGTTCCCTTATGAAGTATTTAAGAAAATAAATCCAAACGCCAAGGGTATACTTACAGTTGAAATGAGCACTGGTCAGATGATTGATGATGTTAAAATTGCTAATGAAGGAAGATTACCTGTATATTTCAATGGCAGGACAGGTGGAATGATTCCTGCTCCGGCAAGCATAGTAAAAGATATTGAAAAAATTGCAGGAGGTATAAAATAATGACTATAGTATACGAAAAATCAAAAGGATTAACAGATAAACAAACTCATTATTGCCCTGGCTGTACACATGGTGTAATTCACAAATTAGTTGCAGAAGTTTTAGTTGAATTAAATGTTTTAGATAATGCTATAGGTGTTGCACCGGTTGGATGTTCAGTACTTGCATATGAATATTTTAATTGTGATATGCAGGAGGCGGCACATGGCAGAGCACCGGCTGTTGCTACCGGTATCAAAAGGGTCAGACCTGAAAATACTGTATTTACATATCAGGGAGACGGAGATTTAGCATCAATAGGAACTGCCGAAATAGTACATGCGGCTCACAGAGGTGAAAAAATAACGACCATATTTGTAAATAATGCTATATATGGAATGACAGGCGGTCAAATGGCACCTACTACATTAATCGGACAAAAAGCCACAACGGCACCTTTTGGAAGAGATGAAGCATTATGTGGAAAACCGATAAAAATGTCGGAGCTTTTGGCAACCATAGATGGAGCAAAATTTGTCGAAAGAGTTGCGGTAAATAGTCCTGCGAATATCAGAAAGGCAAAAAAAGCAATTAAAAGAGCCTTCGAATGTCAGCTTCAAGGCAAGGGCTTTGCAATAGTTGAAGTATTGTCAACCTGTCCGACAAATTGGGGCTATACTCCCGTTAAAGCCTTGAAATGGCTGGTAGAAAATATGATACCATATTATCCTTTACAAAATTTCAGAGATTTTGAGGAGGTAAAATAATATGAATGAAAAAATAATAATAGCAGGCTTTGGCGGTCAAGGTGTTATGGCAATAGGAAAGCTTTTAGCATATGCAGGAATGCTTGAAAATAAAGAGGTGTCATGGCTGCCATCCTATGGACCGGAAATGAGAGGCGGTACTGCAAACTGTGATGTTATGGTATCGGATACAATGATAGGATCACCGGTTATATCAAATGATGCAACCGCAGCGATAATAATGAATTTGCCATCTCTGAAAAAATTTGAGGGTGAAGTAATGCCCGGAGGAAAAATTATTATAAACAAATCGTTAATAGACGAAGAAACAACAAGAAAGGATGTAGATGCATACTACATCCCTGCGAATGAATTAGCAGCAGAGCTTGGAAATTCAAAGGTTTCAAATATGATTATGCTCGGTGCATATCTTGAGCTTACAAAGGTTGTTGGAATTGAAGCTGTACTTGAAGCATTTTTAAAGGTATTCGGAGAAAACAAAGCTAATGTTATACCTATAAACAGAGCTGCCTTATTAAAGGGCGGAGAATTAGTCCGAAAATAAGAGCTCATAAATTCAAAATAAAAAACGCCCCGGGGCGTTTTTTATTTTTGATTAATTAATTAATAAATCATTTTAATATATTTATTTATATGATAATATATATATATAATACTTTAAGGAATTAACTATGAAAGATAAAAAGCAAATAATTAAAGAAATTGCCGAAAAAAACGGAATAAAAATTATAGGTTTTACCACCGTTACAGAATACAATTATCTGGAGCAGCTTTTAATTGAAAGAAAAAAAATGAGCTACAATAATGAGCTGGAGGAACAGGATTTAAACAGAAGACTCAGTGCGAAAAATATTTTTCCGGAATGTAAAAGTATAATTGCAATAGGTGTTCCATATGCAGCCGGTTATAAAAAGCCCTATGTAAAAGATAGGGGATTATTAAGCATATCCTCATATAATGATGATTATCATAATATATTAAAAAAATTATTAAATAGTTTTGCAGAAAAAATAAACATATATTTTCCTTTCAAATATAAAATATGTGTGGATACATCTCCCCTTATAGACAGAGAAATATGCAAAAACGCAGGTATAGGCAGTTACGGAAAAAACAGTTTGCTGATACATGAAGAATGGGGCTCATTTATCTTTTTAGGATATATATTAACAAATTTGGAAATTGATAGTGATAGCAATAATCTAAATAATGATGATATTTGCACAAACTGTACCATATGCATAAAAAGCTGTCCGAATGGTGCTATATTAAATAACGGCGGAATAAATACAAAAAAATGCATTTCATACCTTACGCAAACAAAAACGTATATACCTGTTGAATACAGAAAAAGTATGTCAAATCAAATATACGGCTGTGATATTTGCCAGCTGGTATGTCCAAAAAATAAAAAAAATTTAGACAAAGAGGTCCTATATGATTATAACAGACTTACTGTTGATCTAAAAGAGATGATGAATATGACAAATAATGATTTTAAAGGAAAGTACGGTCACATTGCAGGAAGCTGGAGAGGAAAAAATATTTGGAAAAGAAACAGTATTATTTCAATAACAAATTTAGGCCTAAATTCTATGTTTGAAGCTGTAAAGAAGGAGCTTGAAAATCCATCTGATATGATAAAAATATATGCAGCTTGGTCAATATTGACACTTAACAGGCATAAAGCCTGTGATATATTGCATAACAATTTCAAATATGAAAATGCTATGATAGTAAAGGAATATAAAAAACTTATGGAGGAAGAAACTTAAATGATTGTAGGCACCTGTCAGATTGAATTAATAATATTTGAAGCTGATTCTCTCAAAGAAAAAAGACATGTAATAAAGAGTATAATTGAAAGAATAAAAGCCAGGTTTAATATATCCATTGCTGAAATAGATTATCATGAGCTGTGGAACAGATCAATGATAGGAATGGCAGTTGTTTCAAACAACAAAGCTCTTTGTGAATCGTCCCTTGCAAAGGCAATTAATTTTATTGATAATGATGAACGAGTTGAAATAATTAATCATTATACGGAGGTTATTTAATGAAGAGTAAAGCTGTAAGGGTATATGAGCTGTTAAAAGAGGAATATCCGGATGCCAAATGCGGTCTGGATTACGGTACACCGTTTCAGTTATTAGTTTCAACAATATTAAGTGCCCAATCAACAGATAAAAGTGTAAACAAGGTTACGGA
>DAIUCB010000286.1:0-3293 GCA_036846385.1 Bacillota bacterium
TGAAGCAAAAATAAGTTTTGTATATCCCAGTTTTGTATCACCTGACAAATAAATTTGTTTAGCAGCTATATCTAATCCCGTTACTTCTGAATTAAGAAGCCGCGTTACATTGTTCTCCTTAAACCATAAATCATCCTTTATTGATAATAAATCTGAGCTGATACCCTTGCTCAGCATTTTAGATAGCTGAGGTCTGTAGTATCCTTTTACAGCTTCCATTGATATAACTGTTATGTCACAATTTTTATTTCTGCTTCGTATTTCCTCGGCAGCACTCATACCTGCACCACCGGAGCCTATAATAACAAAGCTTTCATATTTATCGGAAATTTTAACCTTTGCACTATCCTCCAGTCTGATAAAATAATTTGAGTCTACACCGCAGACCGGACATACCTTAGGAGGCTCAACACCCTCTGTTATTTCTCCGCATACTGTGCATTTCCATCTGTAAGCTTTTTTCGGCTCATCTATTTCCGTTTTAAAATCTTCATTTAGTTTCAAAGCTTCCATTTTTCCTCCTGATTTAAAATAATGTCCTTTCATATAGCTTATATTTACCCAAGCTAAGTAAAGCTAAACAAAAATCCCTCAGCATAATTACCAAGGGATACAGTTTAACTATTCTGTTTTATCAATTTTATCTTTTTTTTCTGATTTTTCTGTTTTTTCTGTTTTTTCTGTACTGCCCTTGTTTTCATTGGCTACAGCAAGATATTTCGGTAATTCCATACCTGCCATATTAAACATTTCCTGCATAGGCGGAATAGATTTCATCATTCCCGATAAGAAATTTGCAGTTGAAGATTTTCCGTCATTGCTGCCACTATCCCAAACAGTAACCTTATCAATTTTGATGTTCTTAATAGCTTCAACCTGAATTTTAACCAGCTCTTCCATCTTATCGGCAATCATAAGCCTTACAGCAGCATCAGAATTTCCCCCTGCTGCTGACACCAATTTATTAAAGCCTGCGGCCTGCTTCATTAATATCTCCTCAGTACCTCTTGCCTGTGCCTCCATTTTACTAAATATGGCATCAGCCTCTCCTCTTGCCATTCTTCTTGTTTGCTCCGCTTGAGCCTCTGCTTCAATTTCGAGCTTTTCCTTATATATTTGAGCTTGAACAATAATATCAGCTTCCTTAGTAGCACGTTCTTTAGCAGCTCTCGTTCTTTCAGCAGCCTCCTCTGCCACATATGCTTCCTCCAGAGATTTGGCATATTGAACCTTTTCGGCAGCAGTTGCAATTCTCAAGGCTTCAGCTTCCTGCTCTCTCCTCAATGCATCAGATTTTGCCACTGTAATTTTTGCGGTATTTTCGCCTTCTACAGCAGTTGCATTAGCACTTGCAACCTGAACTCTTTCATCTCTTTGTGCATTTGCTTCTCCGATTGATCCGTCTCTGTTTTTTTCAGCAACGCTTTGTCTCGCATCATTGATTGCCTTTGCAGCTGCTTCCTTACCAAGAGCATCTATGTAACCCGATTCATCATTTATATCGGTAACATTAACATTTATTAACCTTAATCCTATTTTCTTAAGCTCGGTTTCTACGTTTGATGAAACAGCTTCCAAAAACTTATCTCTGTCAGTATTAATTTCCTCAATATCCATTGTTGCGACTACTAAACGAAGCTGACCGAAAATTATATCCTTAGCAAGCTCCTGAATTTCATTAAGCCCAAGTCCAAGAAGCCTTTCTGCCGCATTTTGCATTATTCCATCCTCTGTAGATACTCCTACAGTAAATCGAGACGGAACATCAATCCTTATATTTTGTCTGCTAAGTGCACTTTTCAAATTAACTTCAATAGATAAAGGAGTTAAATCCAAATATTGATATCCTTGTATCACAGGCCAAACAAATGAAGCTCCTCCATGTATACATTTAGCACTTTTAGCACCTCCGGATGCTCCCTTGCCTACCATACCATAAACTACAAGCACCTTATCCGACGGACATTTCTTGTAACGTGAAAGCAATGATACAAGGGTACCAAAAACAAGTAAAACTACTACAATCGTTAAAATAAGCTGTGGCATAATAATTCCTCCCTAAAATTTTATAATTCTTGTTTTTCAACAAGCAATGTATTTATATCCATCAAATCAACAACACGAACAATAGTTCCTGTCGGTAATGGCTTCTGACTGTTGGTCATAGCATTTACTTCAGTATATCTTTCCTGAATAGTAATTTGAATCTTGCCTTTCCCCGATAATTTAGGCGGAATAGTAAGATAAACCTGACCCTTTTTTCCTATTGCATTTTTTATATTAATATTTCCGCTTTGCTGAAGCTTTGATATTAAGTAAAACATCATAGCAATTACAAGCATTCCGATTAATCCGCTAATTATTGCAATAAAGAATATTAAAGGAATATTTAATCCCGCTTCTGTCAATACAACACCAACCCAACCAAACAATGAAAAAAACGCAACAATTCCTCTGACTGAAATAAATTTTAGACTTGAAGCACTTTCAACAGAATCAATACCGATTGATTCAGCCTCGGTGCCACCAATAACATCCGTATCTGAATCGGAAGGTATGTCAATATCACCGTCAAAATCAAAGTCCCCATCTCCGTTTCCGATGCCTAAAACAGTCAATAAGGTTTGGATAACCAAAATAATTGTAGAAGGAATTGCGCAGTAATAAAATACCTGCTCTAAAACTGATAACCTATTCCACCACTCCATCATAACTATTACCTCCAATTGTCATAATATATACTATCACACTAAATCAATCTGCTTTATGCAGCCGGAAAATCCTTCTAAATCAATTATACCTTATTAAAGTCAAAAAGGGAAGAAGATTGTCAAATTATATCTATACATACATTAAATATATATTCAGCGAACAACAAAAAAACAACCATTGAATTACAATGATTGGGATAATTGTTTTTAAATATTATACACTCTTATATAGAATACCGGCATCAAAGCTCCGGACTAAACCTATTTTATTATTTTTGTCTATCCATAATTTCAACAAATATTTGAGCTAAATATGGGTCAAATTGAGTTCCGGACTTCTCTCTTATTTCATTAAGAGCCTCTTTACTTGTCATTCTCTTTCTATAAGGTCTTCCGTTGACCATTGCTTCATATGCATCCGCGATTGCAAATACTCTCGCTACAACCGGAATCTCCTTGTCCTTTAACAATCCCGGATAACCCTTTCCATCCCAACGTTCATGATGAGTAAGAATTAGCTCGTCTATGGGAGATGCTTCTCTGAATTCTTTAGCAATATAATAGCCTATCTCACTGTGTCTT
>DAIUCB010000287.1:0-3289 GCA_036846385.1 Bacillota bacterium
CAGGTGCAAATAAATTCGGATATGAATCTGAAACCTCGCCTGTTCCTACTCCGTTAATAGGAATAATATTAGCCAAAGCGTTAACAACAACCATAATTAAGAAGGAACCGGCTGAAAGCACTGTACTAACAGAATAAGATTTATTTTTTATCATCTTAATACCTCCTAAGGATTTAATTTTTAATTATTTTTGATGCTCTATTAAATATTAGATAACCGATAACAAACATCAAGCTGATAAACGCAACTCCTGTCTTTGAGCTTCCGCTAACCTGTGTAGTAATACCCATCAGCATTGTTCCTGTAAATGAGGCACCCTTTCCAAAAATATCATAAAATCCAAAATATTCACTTGATTTTTCTTTGGGAATTATTTTGGCAAAATATGAACGTGACAGTGCCTGAATTGCTCCCTGAAACATAGCGACACATACAGCCAAAAACCAGAATTCCCATGCTTTGTCCAGCTGTAATGCGAATAATGCTATAAGAAAATAGCCTAGTATGCAAAAACTTATTAAATCCTTGGTTTTATACTTTTTTGAAAACCTTCCAAACAAAAGTGCAAATGGAAAGGCAACAACCTGTGTCAAAAGAAGTGCCATCAATAGGTTATTATCACTTATCCCGACATCCTTACCGTATGAGGTAGCCATTTCTATAATGGTATACACTCCGTCAATATAAAAGAAAAATGCAAGTAAAAAAATAAAAATCGGTTTTTGTTTTTTAATATCCTTAAATACATTTCCAAGTCTGATAAATGCACTTTTTAATGCATCCTGCTCAACCTCTACGAAGTGAATTTGTTTATAGCTTTTCAACAATGGGATTGTTATTAAAAACCACCAAGCTGCATTTAAAATAAAGGCTATACCTGTAGCAACTGCAGGAGTAATTGATAGCTTATCTGATGACATTATCAAAATTAAGCTTAATGTAAAAGGAATACAGCTTCCGATATATCCCCAGGCATATCCCATGGATGACAGCAGGTCCATTCTTTCATCGGTTGTAACATCGGATAGCATTGCATCATAAAAAATTAAGCTACCGGATACACCAACCTTTGCAAACACGAAAACAACCAAAAACAAAAGCCATGTCATAGGAATGGATAAAGAAGCGCAGCCAAGTACTCCAAGCATTAAAAATAAGGTAAATAACGGCTTTTTATATCCTTTCGTATCTGCCAGAGTTCCTAAAATCGGACCTAAAATCGCAACTGCAAGTGTAGAAATTGATATCGCATAACCCCAATAGGCAGTTGAATCCGAAGCAGACACACCATATGATTTTGCGATATTTTTAAAATAAATCGGTATAATTGTTGATACTAATAAAATAAAAGCAGAATTACCAACGTCATATAAAATCCAATATTTTTCAAGCTTTGTTAATTTATTGTCTGTTTTAATCATTTATTATACCATCTCCCTTTATATTATTTACTCAGTCTGCAGATTGATAATCTGCTTAAGAACATTTATCATTCAAAGCTCCTGTTAAACCGTTCATTGAGAGGATGCTTGCTATAAAGATTTTTATAAAATCCATTTATAATATCTGTTGTCATCATAATGGCATCAGAGTATAGCTCTGTTAATTTAACATTTATTTCTTCGCATTTAGGATTTGGTTCGTATCTCATAATAAGCCCGATTTTATCATTATTTCCTGTTAACCTCAGAGCATTGATAATAACAACTCTTTTTATTCTGCCCGGAGCTACCAGAAGGTTCAAACATATTTTCATCGACTTCAGAGATTTTAATATTTCATTATAAGATATATTCTCATAAAATCCGGAAATGCATTTAGCGTAATCTATTTTGGAAATAATATGAGAGGTTGGCTTATATGAAATAGGATTTAAGCCGTTTTTTATCATTAAAGCTCTGTCGAATTCTGTTTCAATTTCACCATGTGATATAGTTTTTTCCTTCTGCCTGATATATGGATGGCATTCGCTGTCCAGCATAAAATGACATATGAATCCCATAGCGTATGAGCAGGCAGCTTTAATATCAGAGCATTCGCAAATAATTTTTTTTGCATTTTCAAAAAAATAAGCTGCTTTTTTTCCGTGTATCTCATTGCCGATTTTATTAATTCGGTTTGATTTGAGAGGACCGTAATAAAACAATATATCAGGTCCATGAAGTCCAATATTGTATAATTCAATATTTTCAGCTATTATTTCTCTAATCTCATCATCTAAATATTTCAATACCTCTTTACCAAAGGTATAATGAGCATATGTAGTTGGCATTTATATCCTCCAATATTAACTCTTATTCAGCTATATTGCTTTCCCTATCATAGGTTTAAATTAACGTAAATTTGTTTTTGTTTCTTGTATCGTATGAATTTGCATTTTAACTTTTTTACCAATTTCTATATTTTAATTATAGCAAATCCAAGCATTCTATACAACGAAAATATTACATTATGCTTTTAGTATTAATATGACTATTTTATTGTATAATATTTTAAAAATCATTTTTAACATCTTATGCGGATATTATTTTGAATTATGAAAATAATATAATCGGAGGTGTAAATATGAATATAAATTTAACAACAAAAGAAAGATTATTACTTGAGGATCAAAAAAGCCACGAGGAATTGTGTATTGAAAAATATTCAAGCTATGAAAGCTTGGCATCAGATCAGGAGCTAAAAAATATATTTAAAAGCAACGGTCAGAAAGAAAAAGAACATCTAAATACTATTAATCAACTGCTAAGCGGTCAAGTCCCTTCAATGAATAATCAACAGCAACAACAGCAACAACAACAAATGCAAGGTCAACAAATGAAAATGCAGCAGCCTCAAGGTATGCAATCTCAAATGATGCAATCAAATCAAAAGATGCAGCAAGCAGGCTTAAAATCTCAAAGCAGTTCAAGCGGTTTTTTAGGCTCTGATAAGGATTTGTGTAGTGACATGCTTGTGACAGAAAAATATGTTTCAGGCACTTATGACACTGCTATATTTGAATTTAAGGATGCTCAGGTTCGAGATGTTTTAAACCATATACAAAAAGAAGAGCAGCAGCATGGTGAAGCTATATTTAAATATATGGAAAACAAGGGTATGTATACTCTCAAATAATCTTAAATCCAATTAATCTAATACATCAAAATAAAAGAACGTAGCCTACGTTCTTTATTTTGATCTATACAATTCTTTTAACATTTTAATTTCAGCAGCATGACCTTCCAATTCATTGGGCGTTTCTAAATAAAAGGGAAGATTGTATAATTTAGGATGATTTATGATTTTT
>DAIUCB010000288.1:0-3233 GCA_036846385.1 Bacillota bacterium
CAATATCGGTCTTCCGATACTTGAATGCGAGGAGGCTGCTGATAAAATACAGTCAGGCGATGAAGTTTCTGTAGATTTCAACAGCGGTAAAATTAAAAACATCACAAGAAATGAAGAATATCAGGCTGAGCCTTTTCCGGAATTTATTCAGCAAATAATTAACTGCAACGGCTTGGTAGGTTATGTAAAAAATAAGCTGATGAATGAAGCTGTTAAATAGTCGGAACTGTTTAAATTATCATCAAATCAGGAGGAATTATGAATTATAAAATAGCTGTAATAAAGGGTGACGGTATCGGACCTGAAATTGTGGATGAAGCTGTTAAGGTTTTGAAAAAAATCGGTGAATTATATGATCACAGCTTTGAATTAACAGAGGTTTTGGCAGGCGGTATCGCAATAGACAAAACAGGTGAGAATCTGCCGGAGGAAACCTTGAAAATATGCAAAAACAGCGATGCTGTAATACTCGGAGCAGTCGGAGGTCCGAAGTGGGACAGATTGCCGGTAAGCAAAAGACCTGAAAATGCACTGCTTTCCTTGAGAAAGGAATTAAATTTATATGCAAATATTCGACCAGCAGTGATGTTTGATGTATTGAAGGATGCATGCCCTCTAAAGCCCGAAATTGTTCAGGGGGGAATTGATATAGTTATAGTAAGAGAGCTGACCGGAGGAATTTATTTCGGCAAAAAATACACAGAAGGCAGCTATGCCTGTGATTGTATGGAATACTCGAAACATGAGATAGAAAGAATAGCACATCAAGCATTTAAAATAGCACAGGGAAGAAATAAACGAATAACAAGTGTTGATAAAGCAAATGTATTGGAAACTTCAAGACTCTGGAGGAAAACAATAGAGGAGGTTGCCGAAAATTACCCGGATGTGGTAACGGAACATCTGTATGTTGACAACGCATCAATGCAGCTTGTTATAAATCCAAAGCAATTTGATGTAATAGTTACTGAAAACATGTTCGGAGACATCCTTTCTGATGAAGCCAGCATGATAACCGGCTCAATCGGAATGCTCCCGTCAGCCTCTCTGGGAGACAACAGCTTCGGAATGTATGAGCCGATACACGGCTCGGCTCCTGATATAGCTGGCAAAGGCATTGCCAATCCCATTGCTGCAATTCTGTCCGTTTCTATGCTGCTAAAGTACAGCCTCAGACTTTACACGGAGGCTGAAGCAATAGAAGCTGCGGTAAAAAAATCACTTGAACAGGGATTCCGAACTGATGATATAGCTAAACACAGCGAAAAAATATCTGCCACAAAGGAAATGGGAGATATTATAGTAAATAATATTTTATAACATGCAATGGGGATTATCCCCATTGCATAAGCTGCACAAAATTATGAGGTTTCGCTTATTATATTGTTTAAGCTGACCGCTGTTAATATGCCCTCGGTTATTACCTCAGACATTTCGTATATGAAGGATAACCGTGTTTCTTGTACAAGATTGTGAAACCCTTTATCGCTGCTGTCAACTATTCCGATTATCGATACGTCTCCGATGTCGGGCAAAAGCTTTCCGATCCCTTTTCCGGGGGTAATGGGACCTTGCCTGACCTCTACTATGCCTTGGTTTTTCTTAATGCTTAAGCATGCATCTATTGCCAATATATTATCGTAATTTTTACTTTTTATAAGCTTTATGTAATCGTTTATATTCATGGCATGTACTGGCTTATCCAAGGTTCCATATATGTCTATAGGTAATTTTTCTTTGGATAGCATAGTTCCTATTAAGGGTCCAAGACTGTCTATAATACATTTATCTGTTCCAATGCAGACTATTGCTGAATACTTATCTAAAAAATCGGCTAAATAATAGCCTATTTTAAGTGAAGCAAAGCTGTTTTTATAATGTACCTCTATCGGATTCAAAATAAACACCCCCTATGTATATTAGTATATACGTCTAGGGGGTCAATTATGTGAAAATCTTAAATTATTCTGCAACCACAGCTGTTCCCGATGCTGTTACCATCAGCATGTTGTTTGCCTGACCTAAAACCTCATAATCAACATCCACACCTACTACAGCATTTGCTCCCATCTCTCTTGCTCTATCAACCATTTCCTTAATTGCATTTTCTCTTGCCTGAATTAATTCTCCTTCATAGGAGCCTGATCTGCCTCCGAAAAAATTTGTTAATCCTGCAGCAAAATCCTTGATGAAATCTACTCCTGAAATAACCTCTCCGAAAACAATACCTCTGTAATCAACTATCCTTTTACCCTCTAACGTTGGTGTTGTAGAAACTATCATTTATACTACCTCCTTTATTATATTTTTACAATTTACTCTTCAATCAGAATTTCATAGGTTATAGGAACTGCCTTTTCAAGCATTGCGGAAACACCGCAATACTTTTCGAACGAAAGCTTAACAGCTCTTTCAAGCTTGCTGTAGGGTAGGTCCTTGCCCTTAAATTTATAAATCACCTTTATATAGTTATATATCTTTGGGTGCTCATCTCTGGTTTCTGCCTCTACATCAACATTCAAATCTTCAATTTCCACCCTCATTTTTTTTATTATTGTCATAACATCAATTCCCGAGCATCCTATCAAGCCTGCTAACAGTAGTGCCTTAGGACTCGGACCGAGATTGCTCCCGCCGTATTCTTCTGTAGCATCTGTTATAACCTTGTGACCGTTTATCTCTGTCTCAAATGCCATATTTCCTTTTAGCTTTGCATTAAGCTTTGTAATATTCATAGCCTCTCCTAATTATTATATTTAAATATTTTTTTATATTATTTCGAAATATATCTATCTGCTAATATAATTCTCCGTTTAACTCGTTATAGCTGCAGTACCCATTTTCTATAGCATTGCTTCTCAGCACCAAATACAATTCCGCTTCTGTTGCATTTACATATGGGTTAACGAATAATACTCCGATACCCAAGGCTAAGGCTCCTAATAAATACCACCCGAGAAAGGATAAATCTAATACAAATATATCAAACTTATGTCCCATAGTCATCTCATTGCTGATCTCAATAGCTCTTTTTGCACCGATATTAGGATTATCCGCCAATAAGTAGGGCACCATCCTGTATGCATAATATTTGATAATACCCGGAATTATAAATAATAATGTCCATAAAAGACTATAGATACTCATAAGCAGCATTGAAACAATTATCCCTGTATAATTTCTTCCGTCAAAAGCATAGCTGAAACAGCCTCTATTGTCTTTGTATTCAGCTG
>DAIUCB010000289.1:0-3196 GCA_036846385.1 Bacillota bacterium
TATTTTCTGAAGGAATTTCAGCTGCTGCATTTTTTTGACTGCATCCTGTAAATACTGTTAGCAAAACAAACAATAATAAAATTAATTTTTCCATATTATACACTCCTTTTCAATAACCCTGCAAATGAAAATATCATAAATGCAGCTATGTTTACCGCAACAATGCTCGCTCCTGCAGGTGTTGCATAAATGTATGATATGACTATGCCTGAAAAAAAGCATATTACAGATACTATTGCTGATGATATAATTACGGTTTTAAACCTTTTGCAAACGCGCATGGATGTAAGTGCAGGAAATATTATGAGGCTTGAGATAAGAAGAGTACCCATCATTCTCATACCAAGAACAATCGTTATGGCTGTCAAAAATGCAATCAGCATGTTATATATATTTGTATCAGTACCGGTCGCCTTTGCAAATGTCTCATCAAATGTGACAGCAAAAATCTTGTTGTAAAATACAATGAACAGAATTAGTACTACAACAGATAATGCAATGCTTAATTTAACATCGCTGCTGCTCATGGCTAAAATGCTGCCGAACATATAATTGCAAACATCTGTATTCATGCCGGTTGATATTGAAACAACAATTACGCCGATTGCAAGAGAACCGGTGGAAATAAGCGCAATCGCAGCATCACCTCTTATCTTGCTGTTCTCACTTATCCTTAATAGCATAAATGCTGCAATGACTACTACAGGGATTGATACATGAAGCGGAGACATATTCATTGCCATTGCAACAGCCAATGCACCAAAACCTACATGTGACAATCCATCTCCAATCATGGAATATCTTTTAAGAACCAAGCTTACACCCAGTAAAGCTGCGCACAATGAAACAAGTATTCCTACAATAACAGCTCTTGAAATAAATGCATAAGAGAATATTTCCGATAAAAGATTAATCATGTTGAATTCCTCCTAAAAAAATTTTACCGAGCGGACTGTTCAAATAATCCATTGTTTTACCGAAAAAATAATTTTTTTCATGCATGTGAAGAATTTTATTGGCATTTTCAACAGCACTTCTTATGTCATGAGATACCATGATGATTGTTATTCCAAGCTCCTTATTTATACTTTTTATGAGGCTATAAAGTTCATTTGTTACCATAGGATCAAGCCCTGCAACAGGTTCATCAAGCAGAAGGATTTTTTTTGTTGCAGAGAGAGCTCGGGCAAGCAGCACTCTTTGCTGCTGCCCGCCTGACAATTCTCTGTAGCATTTTTTTGTAAGATTACTGATTCCCAGAAGCTCTATATTTTTGAGGGCATCCTCCTTGTTTTTCTTTGAATAAAACGGTTTTAGTTTCCTGCTGTTTAGAAACCCCGAAAGAACAACCTCATAAACAGAAGCAGGAAAATCTCTCTGCAGGCTGCTTTGCTGAGGAAGGTATCCGAACTCATTTCGTTTCAATTCATCATTAATTTCAATACTGCCTTTAAAAGGCTTCTTTAATCCTAAAAGACTTTTTATAAGAGTGCTTTTGCCGGAGCCATTCTCACCTATAATGCACAGATAATCACCGCTTTCAATCTCGAAGCTTAATTCAGATACAACCGTACAGTTGTCATAGCATAAAGAAATATTTTTACAGTTTATCAAGCTCATTTAGTTCAGGGCCTCCTTTAAACTTTCAACATTTTTTCTCATAAGCTCCAAATAAGTAACCCCTTTTTCTAAATCCTTCCTTGATACATTGTGGCAGGAGTGAAGCAGCATAGCTTTGGCGCCGGTCGCTTCACTGATTGAATCAGCAACCTTATGATTTGAAAATTCAATATAATAAATGACCGGAAGATTTTCATTTTTAACTTTGTCAATGATATATGCAATTGTTGCGGCACTGGGTTCCGTGTCAGTGCTGCAGCCCGGAAATGCTGCGGTATATGAAAGTCCATATGCATCAGCAAAATATCTGAATGGGAATCTGTCACCGAATGCAATAGTTTTTCTTTTACCGCTGTTAACAACGCTTTGGAAATCTTTATCAAGCTTTTGAAGCTCCTTTATATAATCTGCGGCATTTTTCTTATATTCCACAGCATTTTTAGAATCTATGCGTGAAAGCTCCTCTGCAATTTTATTGGTTATCAACATAGCATTTCTTGGAGAAGTCCAAATATGTTCATCATACTCAATCTCTTCTTCGCCATCTTTATGCTCTTCATCTTTTTCTTCCTCCATACCTTCAACGATTTCTTCTTTAACCGGTTCAACACAGTCCATTAAATTTATTACAGCCATTTTGCTTGTATCAATGGATTCTAAAATTTCCTTAACCCATTCATCGGATTCTCCGCCGACATAAATAAAAACATCGCTTTTTTGAATTTTGATTATATCCTGAGGTGTCGGTTCGTATGAGTGACTTTCTACACCAGGAGCTAAAAGCATGGTTATTTCAGCTTTATCTTTTGTAATCTGCCTTGCAAAATCATATTGGGGGAAGATTGTTGTTACAATATTTAATTTATCACCTGTATCCTGTGATGATTGTTTTATTGGATCAGCTTTGTTTTGACTGCATGCTGTTATAGTCGAAATTATTAAAATAAGCGCAATAAAAAAAGATATGAATTTTTTCATAAAAACCTCGAAATTATATTATTTTTTGTACCAAAATATAGAGAATAGGATTCCCTTTTAAAAATTATATAAATTTCAGAAATTTTAATCGTCAAGTCTGACTTTTAAGCTTACAGGGGTGATATCAGCCAGATAAGGCTGTATTAGAACAAGCTTGAATATCAAATAACAAGCTTGCATTATTTTAATTAAAATTAAGGAGCATAAAAACAAACCCAATTGTTTTAAAACCTTGTCGATATTTTGTATCTGAAGGCAAACAGGGCAGCTATGTCCAATGCAATGATGGTTTGCATGCGATACAGTAAAAAAAATGCCTGATAATGAAACAAAAATTATGCAAATACATAATAATAAAGCTATTTTTTTGTGGTCATTTTGTTTTTTAAACATAATATACCTTCTGTTTGAAATTAAAAATTTTGATTAACATTAAAATCATAAATTATCATATCATAATTTTATTTGCATATCAATATAGTATTTTGTTTATATAATTCTTTATACATTTATTGCTAACTGCTCGTTATTATTGAGTATTTTTTTTAGAAAAGTACTTCTATGTATATCACAAGGACCGCACTCAAGAAGCGACTTA
>DAIUCB010000290.1:0-3177 GCA_036846385.1 Bacillota bacterium
GGAAAAAGGAATTTACTATTTCAGTGGTGCAGAGTTGGATAAAAGATGTCAACTACGCACAGGTGCAATCGTTTGTCATGAATTGTTGCCAGGTCATCATTTTCAGATGAATCTTATTGCCGAAGACAAAAGCTTGCCTAAGATATGCAATCAGCATTTTAATACAGCTTATGCTGATGGATGGGCTGAATATGCTGTAGATTTGTCAAATGAAATTGGAATATTCGATGAATTCGATATGTATGGAAGATATCTTTGGGATTTAATTCTATGTGTAAGGCTTGTTGTAGATACTGGAATAAATGCACTAGGCTGGTCGCTTGATAGAGTTAAGCAATTCATGAAGGAAAATACCGATTTGACTGATGCTGAAATACATACAGAGGCTTTACGTTACGCAGTGGACATGCCAGGTCAGGCTTTATCATATAAATTCGGAAGCATTAAAATGCACCATTTTAGAAATAAATCGGAGAATGCCCTTAAAGATAAATTCAATATAAAGGATTTTCATGAAGCTGTACTTAAGTATGGCTCTATACCCTTAAATATATTAGAAAAGAGTGTTGATAACTATATTACACAGACGATTAATTTATTATAAAGCTCATTCAGATGAAATTTATAATTTATTTAATAAAACAAATGAGAGGAGAATATGAAATGAAGAAAAGATTATTATGTTTTGTTCTTGTTATTATACTTGTTCTTTTAACTGCTTGCGGAACAAGTAATAATGGACAGTCGAAAAATCAAAGTAGTAATGGTAATGTAACCGGAGGCAATGTAGCAAGAGATGTAATAAAAATCGGTTTAGACGTTGATTCGGGAACTATAGATCCTAGGATGGCAAATAATGTTACAACTAAAAGAGTAATAGAATTTGTTTTTGATGGTTTAGTTCAATTAAACGAAAACCTTGAACCAATTCCGATGCTTGCTGAAAAATGGGAACAAAAAGATGACAAAACATGGGTGTTTCATTTACGTAAGGGTGTAAAGTTCCATGACGGAAGTGATTTTACCGCGGAAGATGTAAAATATACATATGATACAATGTTAGACCCTAATTTCCCTGCTGTAGGAAGATCTAACTATACTTCGATAAAAGAAATTGTTGTAATTGACAGTAATACAGTTCAGTTTAATCTAAAACATCCTTATGCACCGCTTTTTTCTGTATTAGATTTAGGGATTATACCCTCTGAAGCAGACAGTATTAAAGATTTCGGTTCAAAACCAATAGGAACAGGTCCGTATAAATTGTTAGAGTGGCAGAAAAACAGTAAAGTATTATTTACTGTAAATGAT
This sequence comes from Bacillota bacterium, assembly GCA_036846385.1. Classification (GTDB taxonomy): domain Bacteria; phylum Bacillota; class Clostridia; order Tissierellales; family Sedimentibacteraceae; genus Sedimentibacter. Next base: position 1,312 of record DAIUCB010000290.1, read on the forward strand.
AGCTACTGGAATGGAAATCCAAAGACAAAGAATATAGAAATTTATATAATTCCTGATAATTCAACTAGAATAGCGGCTCTTGAAGCAGGAGATGTTGATCTTATACATTCACCCTTATCATCTCAAGATGTTGAACGTATGAAAAATAACAATAAATTTACAGTATATAAAACAAGTGGCTTAGGGTTGACGTTTCTATATTATAACCAAAATTCCGAAATATTAAAGGACAAGGATGTTAGGATTGGTTTAGCTCACCTTATAGATAAAGAAACAATATCATCAAGCATATATCATAGTCTTGATACTCCTGCAACTTCCGTTATACTGCCTACATCATGGGCTTATAGTGATAAAACAACAAGCTATAAGTATGATGAGTCTAAAGGTAGAGAGATATTGGCAAAAGCGGGATGGACAGATACGGATGGAGATGGATTTTTAGATAAAAACGGAAAAAAATTATCAATAAAATTATCTACGCATACCGAAGATCCTAATAGAATTCAGACTATAGAATATATTCAAAATTTGTTTACTAAAAATGGAATAGATGCTTCAGTTACTACCAATGAATGGGCAACATTTTCATCAGATATGGAAAATGGTAAATTTGAGATAGCAATGGCAGGACTTTTAAATATATTTGATCCGGATAAATATTTATATGGTTCATTCCATAAAGAAGGCGGATTAAATTATCAAAAATACAGTAACCCTGAATATGATAAATTGGTTGAAGTAGCAAGAGCAAGTAGTAACCGTGAGGAGCGTGCTGAAATGTATAGGAAAGCGGCACAAATAATTAATGATGATGTTCCGCAGCAGGTTTTATTGTATCAAGCTTATATTGCAATTTATAGCAATAATATGGAAGGATATGTTCCACATCCTAGCGGGTCATTCAGAAGTTTAATTAATGCTCAAATAAAAAAATAAAAAATTAAGGTGGTTTATGTGAAATATATTTTAAAAAGAATACTACAGGTAATACCTGTTATTTTAGGCATTACAATCCTTGTGTTTTTTATTATCAGGTTGATTCCGGGAGATCCAGCAATGGTTCTCCTTGGACAAGAAGCAACACCTGATGAAGTCGCCAGAATGAGAGAATTGCTAGGATTAAATGAAAATTATTTTATTCAACTTGTTAAGTATATTAATAATGTATTTACATTAAATTTTGGAGATTCAATTTTTCTAGGTGATTCAGTAATTAATGTAATTAAGCAAAGCTTTCCGGCTACGCTGGAACTTGCGGTAGTATCAATGATAATATCAATAATAATAGCTGTACCACTCGGTATATTATCAGCTGTTAAACAAAATTCCTGGCTTGATTATACAAGCATGGTTCTTGCACAGGTAGGAATATCTATGCCTGTATTCTGGATTGGGTTGTTATTGATTTTGACGTTTTCAGTAAATATGAGTTGGCTGCCATCCTTTGGAAGGGGTGAGCCTATTGCTGAAGGGATTAAACTTTTACTCTCGACCGGATCATTAGATGTCTTAATAGATAGTTTAAAAAAGATAATTTTACCTTCAGTATCTTTAGGGGTTATGGGAGTAGCATTAATATCAAGAATGATAAGATCTACGATGCTTGAGGTACTTGATAGTGATTATGTTAGGCTGGCAAGAGCTAAAGGTACAAAGGAGTATAAGGTCATTATAAAGCATGCTTTTAGAAATGCTTTGCTTCCGGTTGTTACAATAGTTGGGTTGCAATTTGGATCATTACTTGGCGGTGCAATAGTAACTGAAACAGTGTTTGCATGGCCGGGAATTGGAAGAATTATTGTAACTGCTATAAATCAGAGAGATTTTCCAATGGTTCAAGGTGGTGTCATATTTGTTGCTTTG
>DAIUCB010000291.1:0-3160 GCA_036846385.1 Bacillota bacterium
AAGCTCTTCAGCGCTGATGATACTCGGTGGGAAACTGCCCGGGAAAGTAGGACGTCGCCAGGTTATAAAAATACAGTTGATTTTAAAAATCAACTGTATTTTTTATTGTGAATAAAACAAGGTTCTGGGGATAATTATCAATTCTTGCTGTATTAATTACGGAGTTCATATTAAAATTAAAATTAAAATATTTATAAAATAGAAGATTAGACGATCTTAAACTAATAATAATTCACTCAAAAAATTATACAACTAAATATATTCTAATAAAAATATATCGGCAATGCATACATGTGTATAAATATGAAAGTTATCTATAATTATAAGACTTACTTGACAAAATAAAAAAATATTAATACAATATATGTATAAATAATATTATTAAGGCTAGTATAAAAAATTGGCGGTGATTATTTGAACAATTCAGTAATTAATATTAATTCGGAAATAGGTAAATTAAAACGTGTTTTACTTCACAGACCGGGTAAGGAGCTTGAAAATTTAATGCCGGAATATTTAGAAAGATTACTTTTTGATGATATCCCATATTTAAAAATTGCTCAGGAGGAGCATGATGAGTTTGCCGATATACTAAGAAATAATGGTATTGAAGTTGTTTATCTGGAGGATTTAGTACGGTCTTCTATCATAAATGAGGATATTAGAAAGCAATTCATAGATGAATATATTGCAGAGTCCGGTATAAAAAACAATGTCGAGGCAAACGTTTTAAAGGAATACTTGCAATCTTTCGATACAAGGGAAATGATATTGAAAATGATGGAGGGTATAAGAAAATCAGATATTAAGGATTACAGTATATCAAGCTTATCGTATTATTTAAAAAATGAATATCCTTTTGTAATTGACCCTATGCCTAATTTGTATTTTACAAGAGATCCTTTTGCTTCGATTGGTAATGGTGTGTCTATACATAAAATGTTTACTGTTACAAGAAATAGAGAAACTTTGTTTACTAAATATATTTTTAATCATAATCCTCTATATAAAGGAACAAAGCTTTGGTATGACAGAACGGAGGATTTTTCCCTTGAAGGTGGAGATATTTTAGTTTTGAATGATACAACTATTGCTGTAGGCATATCGCAGAGAACTAATCCAAATGCCATAGAGATATTTGCCGACAGAATTTTGAACGAGGAAAGCAGCTTTAAAAAGGTATTAGCAATTGATATTCCAAAGCAAAGAACATTTATGCATCTTGATACTGTTTTTACAATGGTTGATTATGATAAATTTACTATTCATCCTAATATAAAAAAGGATATGAGTGTATATATATTAGAAAAAAACAAGGAAAATAAATTAACGATTACCGAAGAAATTGGTTCTCTGGAAGATATTTTAAAAGAACATTTAAATCTTGATAATGTAAAATTAATAAAATGCGGTGGAAACAGTGAAATTGATGCTGCAAGAGAACAGTGGAATGATGGCTCTAATACTCTATGTATTGCTCCGGGGGAGGTTATTGTGTATTCAAGAAATTATGTAACTAACAAGATACTTCAGGATGAAGGGATTAAGACGTTTTTAATGCCAAGTTCTGAATTATCCAGGGGAAGAGGCGGACCAAGGTGTATGAGCATGCCTTTAGTGAGAGAAAATTTAAAATAAAGTATTGTATTATTTATATCAGTATGGTATGATGCTGTATAAATAATATAAAAATAGATAAATTATACACTATAAAGGAGAATATTATGGCAGTAAATTTAAAAGGAAAAAGTTTTTTAACATTAATGGATTTTACACCCGAAGAAATCAGGTACTTATTGGATTTAGCTCATGACTTAAAACAAAAGAAAAGATCCGGTATAAACAATTATATGTTGAAAGGTAAAAACATAGTATTATTATTTGAAAAGACTTCAACCAGAACAAGGTGTGCTTTTGAAGTTGCAGCTTTAGAAGAAGGAGCACATGTAACATTTTTAGATTCAGGAAGCTCACAAATGGGAAAAAAGGAATCATTAGAGGATACGGCAAAGGTATTGGGAAGATTCTATGACGGGATTGAATATAGAGGCTACAAACAGCAGGTAGTTGAGGATTTGGCAAAATATTCAGGCGTACCAGTTTGGAATGGTTTAACTGATGTTGACCATCCTACACAAATATTAGCAGATATATTGACTATTGAGGAGCATATCGCAAAACCATTAAATAAAGTTAAGGTTGTTTTCGCAGGTGATATAAGGAATAATATGGCTTATGCATGGATGTATGGCTGTGCTAAAATGGGTATGCATTTAGTAGCTTTCGGACCAAAAGAATTGATGGAGCAATTAGATAAGGATGTTGTAAAAAAAGCTAAAGAGGTTGCAGAATATACAGGTGGTACAATAGAAATATCTGATAGCATAGAATCGGTAGCCGGTGCAGATGTCATATATACTGATGTATGGGCTTCAATGGGTGAAGAGTCTCAAATACCAGATAAAGTAAATATGCTGTCACCATTCAAGGTAACTATGGATTTACTTAAGGCAACAGGAAACAATGATGTAATATTCATGCACTGCTTACCCGCTTTCCATGATTTTGAAACAAAAATGGCTAAAGAACAAAAAGAATTAGGCTATGATATAAGAGAAGTAACAGATGAAGTATTCAGAAGCAGGCATTCTGTAGTATTTGACGAAGCAGAAAATAGGATGCATACAATAAAAGCTGTAATAGTTGCAACATTATAATAAGAGTCTAGTTTAATTTTGTTTATTTCATATTTATGGGAGAAAATATATGAGCAGATTAAAAAGAGTTGTGGTAGCATTAGGAGGGAATGCATTAGAGGATAAAAATTTGCCTTCAACTGCACAAGCCCAATTGGATGTAGTAAAAAAAACAAGTGAGTATATAGCTGAAATAAGTTGTGCAGGATATGAAATAGCAATAGTACATGGTAACGGTCCTCAGGTAGGAAGAATATTATTGGCAACTGAAGCGGCAAAATTTATAACTCCTGAGATGCCCTTTGATGTATGTGGAGCAATGAGTCAGGGTTATATTGGCTATCATATTCAGCAAGGATTAAAATTAGCACTTGGTAAAAGGAATAAGCCATTGCCGGTAGTAAGTTTAATTACGCAAGTAGTGGTAGATAAAGATGATAAAGCTTTTAAAAATCCTACGAAAC
>DAIUCB010000292.1:0-3148 GCA_036846385.1 Bacillota bacterium
ATGAATTTTCTACAATACCCGGAGTTAGAGAAGATGTAACAGAAATAATTCTTAATATTAAGAATCTCGCTGCTAAAATGAATGTACCGGGACCTGTGCAGCTTTTAATAGATGCAAAGGGACCAAAGGAAGTTACGGCAGGAGACATAATAACAGGCGGGGATGTAGAAATTGTCAATGAAGACTTGCATATCGCAACCTTGGAAGAAGGTTCCGAGCTCATTATTGAGATGGAAATGGAGCAGGGCAGAGGATATGTAATAGCAGAAAGAAATAAAAAAGACAGTCAGTCTATCGGTGTAATACCTATTGATTCAATATATACACCTGTTAAAAAGGTTAACTTTACTGTTGAAGATACAAGAGTCGGAAACAGAACAGATTTTGATAAGCTGACTATTGAAATATGGACTAATGGAACAATAGAACCGGAAGAAGCAGTTTCATTAGGCGCTAAAGTCTTGAATGAGCATCTCAACCTGTTCATATCATTAACGGATCATATAAATGATGTTGAAATAATGATAGAAAAAGAAGAAGATGAAAAAGAAAAAGTTTTAGAAATGACAATTGAGGAACTTGATTTATCAGTTAGATCCTACAACTGTCTAAAGAGAGCCGGAATCAACACTGTAGAGGAACTTACCTATAAATCAGAGGATGACATGATGAAGGTTAGGAACTTAGGTAAAAAATCTTTAGATGAGGTAGCAAAGAAGCTGGAGGAATTAGGATTATCTCTCAGAAAAAACGATAATTAGCAAGGAGGACTAAGCATGGCTAATCACAGAAAGCTTGGTTTCAAAACTGACCATAGAGTTGCAATGTTGAGAAACATGACTGCAAGCTTAATTAATCACGGCAAAATTGTTACAACAGTATCAAGAGCCAAAGAATTAAGAAGAGTTGCAGAAAGAATGATAACTCTTGGTAAAAGAGGAGACCTACATGCAAGGCGTCAAGCTTTAGCTTTTATATATGACAAAGATGCTGTATATAAGCTATTTGAAGAAGTTGCTCCTAAATATAAAGAAAGAAACGGTGGATACACCAGAATTCTTAAAATGGGACCTCGCAGAGGCGACGGAGCAGAAATGGTAATAATTGAATTAGTATAATAAAATGGTGCAATGGGCAATTCCCGCTGCACCGTTTTTTATTTGATTAATACTGGTCTGAATCAAAGTAAAAGTTCTAATTAATTGGGAAATTTTGTTCGATTTATTGTGATAATTGCATTACATATATATGGATACCCCTTTTTATTCGGTGGTATTTTAATGTTATATTTACTAGTTAGTGTAAGTTTAAAGCTATAATTTCCATAATACCCTCAAAGTTATCAGTGCATAATAAATTAAAGCATGTATAATATACATAAAAGCAAGATAAAAATATGCACTAAAGCTAAAAATCTATTAATTACTTTGGGGAGGACAAAAATGAAAAAAAGAATAGCAATATTTTCGGTACTGATGCTGGTATTAACAGCAGGAATTAATATATACGGAGCAGAAACACCAAAGGCCTTAAACACTATTGAGAATAAAATCGAAAGAAAAATTGACCCTAATAAACCGATGGTTGCATTAACCTTCGATGACGGACCGTCAGCAAAATATACTGAAATAATACTTGATGCACTGAAGAAACATAATTCTGCAGCTACATTCTTTGTGGTTGGAAGTGCAGCTGAGAAAAATAAGGATATTTTGGTGCGTATGGTAAAGGAAGGACATGAAATCGGAAATCACACCCATGACCATGCCAGATTGACGAAATTAACAGACAAAGAGCTTAATTTTCAATTGCTTGAAACCCAAAGAATCATAACAAACGCCACAGGCTATACTCCTGTCATTATGAGACCGCCTTACGGAGCTCTGAATGATGAATTAACTAAAAAAATTCCTATGCCCGCAATAATATGGTCTTTAGATACATTGGACTGGAAACACAGGAATACAGAGGTTATATGCAATAATATTTTAAAGGATATTAAGAACGGAGATATCGTATTAATGCACGATTTATATGAAACCACGGCAAAAGCTGCTGAGATAGTCGTACCGGAGCTGATTAAGAGGGGATACCAGCTGGTTACCGTAAGTGAATTGTATGAATATAAAAAGGTTGAGCTGCTGGCAGGCAGGGTATACAGAAATATGTACAGATAGATATATAATTGAGTGTCTGCAGATAACAGCTTGCCGATAAAAGAAAGCTAAATGATATACAATATAATGCTATATGCAATTGAGGATATTTTCCGATTGCATATTTTTTTTTGCCGAAGGAGAATCAATTATTGAATCAATTATTGTAAATGTTATTTAAAATTACTGTTGTAAAATTATGCAAATAGTGATATTATCTTAATGCGGCTTAAAAGCCTATAAAATAAACGCAATAACAATAATAAAATACAGGTGCAGTATAATGGATATAATTAAAATAGAAAATGTCAGATTTAAATATAATAAGGAAGACAGCAGATATGCTGTCGACGGAGTTAATATAAATATTAAAAAGGGTCAATTTACCGCAATAATCGGTCACAACGGTTCGGGTAAATCGACTCTGGCAAAGCTGATAAATTCGCTGCTGGTTCCGACGGAGGGAAAGATTTATGTTAACGGAATGGATACCTCTGATGACAGTAAGCTTTGGGATATAAGGCAAACAGCAGGTATGGTATTTCAGAATCCCGACAATCAGCTTGTAGCAACAATTGTTGAAGAGGATATTGCTTTTGGTCCGGAAAATCAAGGTATAGAACCGGCTGAAATCAGAAAAAGAGTTGATGCGGCTCTCAAAGCCGTAAATATGTATGATTACAGAAAAAGACCTCCCCATCTGTTGTCAGGGGGTCAAAAACAAAGGATTGCAATTGCCGGAATATTAGCTCTTAATTCGGAATGTATCGTACTTGATGAGCCAACTGCCATGCTGGATCCATCCGGGAGAATTGAAGTAATGGACACCTTAAAAAAGCTAAATGCTCAAGGCAAAACAATACTTCTGATTACACATTATATGGATGAGGCAGTACAAGCTGATCGAGTTATAGTGATGGATAAAGGAAGTATAAAGCTGGATGGAACGCCTAAAGAGGTTTTCAGAAACCTTGATGAGATAAAGAAGTTCG
>DAIUCB010000293.1:0-3143 GCA_036846385.1 Bacillota bacterium
CCGCAAGTATTCCATGGAATTAAGGCGGTGGTCACCGTTCCGGAGCCTTCCAATGCACTTGACAGTACCTTGGGGTGCAGACCTTTTTCCTTATATGCATTTGCATACATTCTTCCGGGAAGAACGATTGAAATATATTGCTCAGGCATTGTTGCATTGCTGAAAAAACATGTAAATACTGTTGTTGCAATTAATCCTCCAACAGATTTAACCGCCTTAAGTATATTGCCCACTATAACCTCAAGCTGACCGGTCCTCTCCATTATTCCACCGAACATCATTGCCAGAATAGTCAGAGAAATTGAATACATCATTCCTGTTAAGCCTCCGGCTGAAAGCAATTCATCTATTACCTTGAGACCTGTTTCTGATGAATAACCGTCATATGCAGCCGTCAATAAATCACCTACATTGTTTCCTTGAAAAATTGCTCCGAGTATTGCACCTAAAACGATTCCTATTGTTATTCCGGGAATTGCAGGTATTTTAAATGCCATAGCAACAATAACCGCAAGGGGAGGCAACAGTAATACGGGAGATATGTTAAAATTATCTGCTAACCCTGTTTTGATTGTATCTATTGCCGTTACATCAACAACACCGCCGCCGTACTTTAATCCCATAACCAAAAATGATACAAGTGCGACACTGTATGCAACCACCGTTGACGGAACCATACCCTTGACATGTGTAAATACATCAGTTCCTGCAACTGCAGGCGCCAGATTTGTAGTATCTGACAACGGTGACATTTTATCTCCGAAATACGCTCCGGAAATAATAGCTCCTGCCGCTATTGGGGCGGGAATACCTAATCCTTTAGAAATCCCCATCAAAGCAATTCCTATAGTACCTGAGGTACCCCAGCTGGTTCCGGTAGCTAACGAAGTAATAGAACAAATAATAACTGTCGCTAATAAAAATATATTTGGTCTTAATATTGATAATCCATAATAAATCATGCTGGGAACAACTCCCGATACTAACCATAATCCTATAAGCACACCTATAATCGAAAGTATTATTACTGCCTGCAGTGCCTGGTAAATACCGTCAAACATTGATTTCTCAATCGCTGCCCAGCTAAAGCCTATCTTTAAAGCAATCAAGGAAGCAAAAAAAGTTCCGATTAGCATAGGTATATGAGGATTAGCCTCATATACAGAAATACTGACTGCCATTATAAAAATTAAGAATCCAAAGGAAAGCAAAGCCTCCCATAAATATGGCTTACGTGCTGTTCTCTTTTCTTTCAATTTTATTTACCTCCAAATTTTAAAATCAATTATATAAAATGACTTTAAAATTATTATAAGGAAAAATAATATTTCTATTCATTTTTATAAAAACTAAATATTTTTATTAATATTAAAATTTTACTATAAAAATAAAAAATGACAGCGAATTTTCTGTCATTTTTATTAACTGTTAATTATGAAATCATGTAAATTAATAATTTTTAACAAGCAGTTGAAAATGTGCTTGAGGATGATCGCATACGGGGCAAACCTTAGGAGCTTCCTTTCCTACATAAATATGTCCGCAATTAGCACATTGCCATACAACCTCTTCTTCTTTTTTAAACACCTTATCAGTTTCAACATTGTTGAGAAGTGCCAGGTATCTTTCTTCATGTCCTTTTTCAATTTTAGCTACTGATTCAAATAAATAGGCTATTTTATCAAAACCCTCTTCTCTTGCAACCTTGGCAAAGTTTGCATACATATCAGTCCACTCATAATTTTCTCCTGCAGCTGCATCCTTTAAATTTGTGGCAGTATCAGCTATACCGCCATGCAGGAGCTTAAACCATATTTTCGCATGCTCTCTTTCGTTATGAGCTGTTTCTTCAAAAAATGCTGCAATTTGAACAAATCCTTCTTTTTTAGCCTTTGACGCATAATATGAATATTTGTTGGTTGCCTGTGATTCACCTGCAAAAGCAGTCATTAAATTAGCTTCTGTTTTTGTTCCTTTAAGTTCCATAATAACACCTCTTTTGTAATTTATTTATCTCTTAGGCAGGAAATGAATAATCTTCTCATTCTGCCCAAGATAATATTTGCATTAATCAAATTATTATTAATGTTAATTACATTATATTATACTGAATTCCTTTAATCAACCTATAAAGGATATAATATATATAATTTCCATGTTATTATTGAGTTATTTATATTTTTTATCCATGATTATTCATCTTCTTTGATTTTCTCATCAACTAAGCTAAACATTTCCTTGGCATTATCCTTCTTTACATGCTCAAGTATCTGTTCAACCTTAATTTTCATAGGCTTTGTTCCGAACACAATCTCTATTTCATCACCTGAATTTATTTCTGTACCCGGCTTTGCAACCTTACCGTTTACAAAAACCCTCCCCTGCTCACAGGCTTCCTTTGCAATTGTCCTTCTTTTTATTACACGTGAATTTTTCAAATATTTATCTATTCTCATTTTTCCACCCACTGTTTATATAATATAGATTATTCTGACACATTTTTTAATTTTTCAGCTTGGTCGGAGGTTGTCAACGCATCTATCATTTCGGTAATATCACCGTCTAAAAATGCATCTAATTTATACAGTGTCAATCCGATTCGATGATCGCTTACTCTGCCCTGAGGATAGTTATATGTCCTGATCCTTTCACTTCTGTCTCCGCTGCCTACCTGGCTCTTTCTTTCCTGTGCAAGCTCATTGTTTTGTTCCTGAGTGTACATATCATAAAGTCTTGCCTTTAAAACCTTAAATGCCTTATCCTTGTTTTTAAGCTGGGATTTTTCATCCTGACAGGATATTACTATACCGGTAGGTATATGAGTCAGTCGTACTGCCGAGTCAGTCGTATTTACACACTGTCCTCCATTTCCCGAGGATCTGAACACGTCAACCCTTACATCGTTAGGATTAATTTCAACATCAATATCGTCAGCCTCCGGCAAAACCGCTACAGTTGCCGAGGAAGTGTGAATTCTGCCGCTTGATTCTGTTTCAGGCACTCTTTGTACCCTGTGAACACCGCTTTCATATTTTAACTTCGAATATGCTCCTTTTCCCCTTATAGAAAATATAACCTCCTTATAACCGCCGATTCCTTGATCATTTGCAGTGATAAATTCAGTTTTCCAGCCTTGTCTTTCA
>DAIUCB010000294.1:0-3137 GCA_036846385.1 Bacillota bacterium
TCAGTCCCGGTTGATAAGGACTGCAGCTTTGTGGCAAACAATGAGGTTGGTATAGGCGATCAAATAAATATGGCCTTTTCCTCAACAAGCGTAGCTTATGGCCGTGGTGAAGGCGTTGTAGTATATACCGGTATGGATACTGAAATCGGGAAAATAGCTACTCTTATCAATGAATCCTCAGAGGAATTGACTCCCCTGCAGAAGCGACTGAATGATTTAGGCAAGGTTCTAGGAATATTGGCAATTGTAATATGTATTGCTATGTTTGGTGTGGCTGTCATTCAAAAGCGAGATATTATAGATATGTTTATTACAGCTATATCTCTGGCAGTTGCAGCTATTCCCGAGGGCTTGACAGCTGTCGTTACTATTGTTTTGGCTCTGGGAGTTCAAAGAATGGTTAAGGTAAATACAATAGTAAGAAAGCTGCCTGCTGTTGAAACCTTAGGAGCAGTAAGTATAGTATGCTCCGATAAAACCGGTACCCTAACGCAAAATAAAATGACAGTTACCAAAATTTATACTGACGGTCAATTAAAAAATGTCGGTGAGCTTTCTCTTGACAAAGATAAAACATTTATTGACGGCTTTATACTATGCAATGATGCTTCAACTGCCAACGGCAGAAGAATGGGTGACCCGACTGAGCTTGCACTGCTCGATATGGTTACATTAATCAATGTAACCAGAGAAGGACTTGAATCTGAAAACCAAAGAATAAATGAGCTTGCCTTCGATTCAACCCGTAAAATGATGACTACCGTTCATAAGGACAAAAATGGTAAAGTAACCGGCTATACAAAAGGAGCAATGGATATACTCCTTTCCCGCTGCAGTAAAATTATGATAAATGGCGAAATATCCAATATCACCGATAATTATATTCAAGCTGTCAAGGCTGCCGCAAGTGAAATGGCTCGGAGCGCTTTGAGGGTTCTGGCTCTTGCCGTTAAAGAAAATGATTCTTCGGCTACGGAAGAAGACCTTACCTTTATCGGTCTTGTCGGGATGATAGATCCTCCCCGCCCTGAGGCTCACGATGCAGTCAAGAAATTTAAAGAGGCCGGTATTACAACAATAATGATTACAGGTGACCACAGAGACACTGCTCTGGCTATTGCTGAAGAGCTTGGAATAGCAGATAATGAAAATCAATGTATCACCGGTGATGAATTAAATGAATTAACTCAGGAACAGTTAAATAAAAGAGTTAAATCACTTCGTGTTTTTGCCCGTGTTTCTCCCGAGAACAAGGTTATGATTGTTAAGGCTTTTAAATCACACGGCAATATTGTATCTATGACCGGAGACGGTGTCAATGACGCTCCGTCGCTAAAATCGGCTGATATCGGTGTTGCAATGGGTATAACCGGCACAGATGTTGCCAAGGGTGCGGCAGATATGGTTTTAACCGATGACAACTTTGCCACAATTGAACGTGCGGTGGAGGAAGGCAGAAATATATATCAAAATATAAAGAAAACTGTTTTGTTTTTACTTTCTTCTAACTTCGGTGAGGTTATATCAATGTTTGGAGCTATCGTCGCAGGTCTGGCAGCTCCCCTTCAAGCAATACACATATTATGGATTAATTTAATTACCGACTCTCTGCCTGCTTTGGCTCTGGGTGTAGATTCAAAGGATAAGGATATAATGAAATTCAGTCCAAGAAATCCTGAGGAAAGCTTATTTGCACACGGCGGTATGATATTCACTGTTTATAACGGTGTTATGATTGCATGTCTGACCTTGGGAGCCTTTCTGTTCTCCCCTATACGCCAGCTTGCTGCTGAGGGAAGCCAAATAACCTTTGACGCGATAAAACTGATGCTTCAAAACGAGGATATGCTCATGCATGCACAGACCTATGCCTTTACCACATTAGGAGTATCGCAGCTTTTTCATGCTATCGGTATGAGAAATTACAACAAATCATTATTCAAAATGAATCATCTGGAAAATAAAGCTATGATAGGTGCCTTTGTATTAGGATTATTGCTTCAGATTTCAGTTACAGAAATACATGTTTTAACCGAGGTTTTTGAAACAGTTCAGCTTTCTTTGACAGAATGGTTTAATTTAATCCTGTTATCAATGATACCTCTTGTATCTCATGAAATAATAGTATTATTAAAATACACTTTAAAAAGAGCTGAGTAGTTTTTTTCAGACAGTCAAAAGGAGCCGGATAAATACGCAGGCTCCTTTTAAATGTGATATTATTAATCTTAGGGTTGTTCTGTATTATATTTCATGTTATTAAGCAAACCGCCGTCATCAATATAATTAATATATGATAATTTACCCTCTTCTATACATTGGGCACTTCCTGAGATTTCAGCTGTGGAATTTTGCGAAGTATCTTTCCCATATGTTACATTGACCTTAAAGCTATAGCCTATAGGATCATTTTCCTTCGGATAAACATTTATACTGTTGACTGTGATTTCATACCCTGATCTGACAGCTGCAATCTCAAAAGTCAATGCATGCTTTCTTATAAATATATCATAATATTTGTCAGTCAGAAATGTTTTATACATGCTTTCAAGCTCTTTCTCAATCAAGCTATTTTCCGGTGATTTTGAATCAGTATCGAGCTCCTTACCTATTATACTTAATCCTTCCTCAGTTTCAAGGCTACTCAAACTCGGACAGGTCAAGGATTTCCTCAAAACCTCCTCAATAGCCTTCTGATTTATTTTATGCGTATCTTTTTCTTTAGCCGATTGATTAAAGCACCCTGTCAACAGTATTGAAAAGACAGTATATGCGATAGTAACCAAAACTATTGCATATACTTTTTTTATCTTTGCATAGTCTTTTATTCCCAATTTACCCCTCCTAAATTAAAAATTTTAAAGAACAATAGTTTCAGATTTATACATTTTAGACAGACAATCAATTTCCGTAAAGGATCAAAGCATCTTCAGTATAATAAAGGAGAGAACTATGCCTCTCCTATTATGCTTTAATGCTTATTTATTTATCGTCTTCTTTTTCAGGTAATTCTGCCGGTTCCTCTTTAACTTCCTCAACCTTTACATCCTTACCCTTTTTAGCTACACTGCCTATTGCCCATTTTGAAAAATTGATTCTTTGTTTTGCATGAGCCATTTCCAAGGTAACTATTTCAT
>DAIUCB010000295.1:0-3132 GCA_036846385.1 Bacillota bacterium
TGTTGTCAAATAAACGATAATATAATATTGTATTTTATGAAATATGATCAAATTAACAATACGCACACACACATATCCAAAATACTCTTCATACATTTTATATTGCATTATTTAGTTTCGCTCTTTTTGTTAAGATAAGAATCATGATAATACATAATGTAATCATTGTCTGTTTTTGTCTTCTTTTCTTTTTGTTGTTGTTGTTGTTGTTGTTTATATTTATTTCTATTATCTTTTTTTTTTCTTGCAATGATCAAGCCAGAGGTTTAATTTTCTCATATATATATTTAATTATAAATTTTTATTTTTACTATGAAATATTTCATAGAAATAATAAAAATTTATAATATTAATTTAACGAAGGATTTAGCAATTGCATTTTTTCGCTGCATATTGCTAAATCCATCAATTCACGTCGTACATATAATTCTGATAATTTATTCTACTATTCCATCTAAATAATTAACAATATCTCCGACAGTTGTAATTTTCTCGATAATTTCATCATCTATTTCAATGTCAAATTCTTCTTCGATAGCCATTACTAATTCAAATAATGCGATTGAATCAGCTTCTAAATCATCTTCAAATGAAGTATCCATAGTTATGTCTTCTGAATCAACACCAAGTTTATCTGATATAAGCTCTCTTAACTTTTCAAACATTCTCACTTCACCTCCTCATTATACTTTCTTCTATTAGAGTATTAACCTTACTCTCGAAAAATACCTTAGCCTGACGTAATGCATTTTTGACAGCGATATCGTTAGAGCTTCCATGAGCCTTTATAACAGGAGCTTTAACACCTAATAACGGTGCACCTCCGGTTTCCTTGTAGTCAAATTTCCTTTTAAAGCCCCTTAAGGTTGATTTTATAAGTAAGCCCCCAAGCTTTGACATTAAAGTAGAGTTTAGCTCATCCTTTATGCCTCCCATAAGTACTGATACGGTTCCCTCTAATGATTTCAGTATCATATTGCCCACAAAGCCGTCACAAACTATTATATCCGCTTCGCCCTGAAGTATTTCTCTCGTTTCAATATTACCGCAAAAATTAAGCGGCAGCTTTGAATTTTCCAGAAGCTCATATGTTTCAACGGTTAATTTATTTCCCTTGCCTTTTTCCGATCCGATGTTAGCCAATGCTATCCTGGGTGAAGCAATATTCATAACTTTTTGCATATAGATATTCCCCATTACAGCAAAATCATATAAGAACTCCGGCTTGCAGTCTACATTGGCACCGGAATCAATAAGCATTGAAAAACCACCGTTAATAGATGGCAGCAACGGAGCAAGTGCCGGTCTTTCAATTCCTTCTATCCTTCAGATGACAAGAAGTCCTCCGGCTAATAAGGCTCCTGTACTGCCTGCTGAAACTATTGCATCAGCTTCGCTGTTCTTTACAATATTTAAAGCTTTCACCAATGAAGAATCCTTTTTTCGTCTCAGTGCCAATACAGGCTTTTCATCATTGGCAATTACCTCTTCAGCATTAAGTATTTCTATGTTCTTGCATGATGATGTATTTCTTTCGAGTATCTTTTTAATTTCTTGCTCTCTGCCGGAAAGTATTACATTTATATTATACTCATCTCTGGCTAAAATACAACCTTTTACTATAGCATCAGGAGCATTGTCCCCACCCATTGCATCTACTACAACTTTCATACGCACCTCTGATTCTTCTCTTTAATATTAAGTATAGTGCACCTTCGCTTTATTTTGCTATTTATTATTGCATATCCGGGATATCTATTAAAACAAAAGCTGCTACGTCTGCACCTATGGTAATATTATAATAGCAAACCATTAATTCTGCTATATTTTACCCATTCTTAAGTATAACGTAGATATAAATCAAATGCAATAAAAAAATAGCGCTTGTCAGCACTATTTTTACTTCTTATTCAACGCTCATTACTTCTTTGCCGTTATAATATCCGCATGCTCCACATACTCTGTGAGGCAACTTTGGTTCATGACATTGAGGACAATCCATAACATTTGGAATAGTCAATCTTGATTTTGCTGTTCTTCTTCTATCTCTTCTCGCCTTGGAAGTTTTTCTCTTAGGTACTGCCATTGTAACACCTCCTTAATCTTTCAACAGATTCTTTAATTTATCAAATCTGGGATCTGTTATTTTGTTTTGACACTTACATTCTTCAACGTTTAAATTAACACCGCAAGCAGGACATATACCTTTACAATCTGATTTGCAAACAGATTTCATAGGCATAGACAAATAAACTAATTGCTTAATTGTTTCGTCTAAATTAACACATCCTTCTTCGATGACTAATTTTATTTCATCTGATTCTTCATCGTCATAATTTCTTTGCACGACAACAGCTTCAAATTTAGTCTCAACCGAATTATCAAATTCCTCAAGGCATCTTGCACATTTTTCTGCATAAGTATACTTAACAGTACCTGTTAACAATATGCTGTTTTCAACTTTAAAAAAATCTCCATTAAAAACTATCGTCTTGTTTAGATGTGTTTTTTCCAAGAAATCTTCGTCATCAATTATAAAATTATCCTTATAATTGTAGGAAATATTATCTGATGACAAAAATTTGTTTAAGTTTATTATCATAATACCACCCTTTTTAATTGCAGTGTTAATTATATGGTATAAAAAAAGTTTTGTCAAGTAGTTTATTTTACACTTTATTTAGACAATGCCAATGTATCTCTTGCTATCATTACTTCTTCATTAGTAGGTATAGTAAATACTTTTACTGTTCCATTATCCTTAGATATTTCAACTTCCTTGCCTCTGACATTGTTTTTATTTTCATCAATGGTTATTCCCAAAAATTCCAAGCCTGCGCATATGTCTTTTCTGGCTGAAGCTGAATTTTCACCAAGACCTGCAGTAAATACCAATACATCTACTCCGCCCATTGCTGCGGCATAGGAGCCGATATATTTTCTCACTGTGTAAGCAAATTTATCTAATGCAAGCTGAGCTCTCTTATTTCCTTCGGCAGCAGCTCCCTCAATATCTCTAAAATCACTGCTAACTCCTGAAATACCAAGTACTCCTGATTTTTTATTCATCAAATTATCTACATCTGCAACTGAAAGGTTTTTCTTGTTCATTAAAAATGTTACTATGGCAGG
>DAIUCB010000296.1:0-3123 GCA_036846385.1 Bacillota bacterium
TGTATACTTACTGTATTCCTGTATGACAGCTTATTTATGTTAAAAAAATACTCATCAGGACAATTAATATATACTTCCGGAATAGATGCATCTTTTTCTTCTTCTGTATCCTTATCAAGAACCTGAGTTGTATTAAGTAAAAAGTCTCTGGAAATTAAATACTTCTTATCGTTTACCTCGTCTATGGTTATAGTACCTCTGTACAAATCACTGTCCCAAGGCTTATATTTCTTATATAAATCAGCTCCCCTTGAATTATCGTCAAATCCATATAAAATCGACTCGATAAAATTATGAATAGTGCTTTTCCCTGTTTCATTTTCTCCGTAAATTATATTGAATTTTTTGCCTAGATACAGTCTTTTATATGTAAATTTTCCAAAAGCTCGAAGATATAATTTGTTTATATACATGCTATCTTACCACCTTTTCTTTTCTTAAAACCTTCAATCCAAGCTCAAAGGCCTGCTGCTCCAGTTTATTGCTGTGATTCTCAAACTGAAGCTTGTAGGATTCGATTATATTAAAATCATTGTCCTCATATTTATTTTCGTCAGTGTTTTTATATGTATAATTTTCTTCAAATTCAATATAGTAAAAAAACTGCTTTGATTCATTCTTAATCTCAGCTATTGAAATGTCTGCGTTTACGATACCATTAAGCTTAACCTTAACATAATCCTTGATATTGGAAAATGTATCACCTGAGAATTTAATTAAATCCAATATTTTATTGAAGCTATAGGATATGTCAATTTCAATATTTCTGATTACAAATTTTCTTTTGGCAATAGGATAAAAATCGTGCTTTAAATTACCTTTTTCCAACACACCCTTTACAATGCCATGTTCTTTTATTTCATCAAAGGAAAGAGGCTCCGGAGTACCCGGATACACTATATTATCGGTAATAATTTCAAAATTATGTTTTCCTCCCATTGCGCAATAATCAAACTTATTTTTAATCAGATTAGGATTGATATAATTCATGCCCTTTTCCATATCTGTTTCACAATTTAAAAGCAATACATTTAATTTGTTTTCATTTACTGAAATATCATATATCTGATGTAAATTTTCATTGCTGAGGGAATTGTCCCAGCTAATCGAATAAATACAGAGATTGTCCTCTTCGAAATTAATTTTTTTTACGGAATCGGTGTTTTTTATCAGGTAAACATTTTTCGGCCATTCAATATATTCATATAAGCTGTTGATGTTATATGGATCATTTTTGCCGCATGCTATTATTACCCTTGTATCTTCAATCATTCTGAGCTTTTGAATAATTCTTTTTAAATTTTTAAAATTCAGATACTCCCCTTGTGCTAAATCTCCGGCAATAAATAAATAAGGAATTTTTTCTGTTTTAGCAGCTTTAATAATTTCATCAAAAATATCCCACAGCTCTTCTCTTCTTTTTTCTCTTTCCTTTAAGCTGAATTGTTTATTATTAAATTTCATTCCCAAATGTATGTCCGATGTGTGAATAAACTTAATTTTCATATTTTATATCCCGCCTTTATTTGATGAATTATTAATATGCAATTTCATTATATCCTATGATATGGCTTAAGCTCTCAATTAATCTGCCAAACGTAATGACTGCCTGTATTTTTCATAATTGTACCACAGAAATCAAACATCTTCAATAATTTATCAAAAATTTTAATTTAGAAATAGAGTTTTCCGATTATCAAATATTCGAATAAATAATAAATCTGATGATAATAAAAGCTACCATCAGATTCATCATATCTTAAATTGTAATTTATACTACGCCAATACCTGATTCCTCAAAGGTAATCATCATAGAATTCATATCGGTTGCAGCTTCAACAATATTAAATGCCAATGCAGCTCCTGAACCCTCTCCCAACCTCATGTTAAGGTCAAGCATCGGCTTTAGTCCGATTAATTCAGAAGCTTTTTTAGCTGCTTTTTCCTCTGAAGAGTGGGAGGCAATCAAGTAGCTTTTTACTTTTGGTTCAATCATAGCTGCTATAATTGCCGATATAGTAGAAATAAAGCCATCTACAACTACCGGCACCGAGCATGCTGCAGCTCCGATGAAAACTCCTGCCATTCCTGCTATTTCATAGCCGCCTAATTTTGATAAAATATCGATAGGGTCATTTTTATCAGGTTTGTTTACTTCAATTGCTCTTTTTATAACATTTATTTTATTTGCAAGCTTATCCGGATGGAGATTTGCTCCTATACCCGTTACCTCACTTGGATCCATTCCTGTTATGACTGATAATATTGCTGAGCTGGGAGTTGTGTTTCCTATACCCATTTCCCCTGTTGCCAGTATATTTTTACCCTTTTCTACTTCTGCAGTCGCAATTTCTATACCTATTTCAATTGCCTTGACAGCTTCATCTCTGGTCATTGCAGGTTCTTTAGATAAATTTCTCGTTCCGTAGCCTATTTTTCTTTTTATAATTTTTTCTTCTTCTATATCAGCATTAACACCTATATCCACTACTACAATATCTGCTCCTGATACCTTTGATAAAGCACATACACCGGTTATTTTTTTAGTCATATTTATTGCTTGCATCAATGTTACCTGCTGAGGTGCTTCTGCAATACCTTCTTCCCAAACTCCATGATCTGCAGCCATTACTATTATTGATTTTTTGTCTGCTCTCGGAAAAGATTCTCCTGTTATTCCGGCCAGCTGCACTGCAATTTCTTCAAGCTTGCCTAGGCTTCCTACAGGCTTTATTAAATTGTCAACTCTTTTTCTTGCCTTTTCCATCGCTTCTTCATTCAATCCCTTAATTTGCTTTAGTGTTTTTTCTAATAATTTCATATTTCCTCCATAATATATATAATATTAAAATAAATGAACAAAAAAAGTCCACATCTCATAAAGACGTGAACTTTCCATCATTCAGACATAAAATGTTTATGGCAGGTCTCCTGACTTAGCATCATCATTAATTGTACGCCTTCCCAATAGGTGGCATCTGTACATTAACTACGCATTACAGTGGCGGGCCCGTACAAGATTTACACTTGTTTCCCTATTCTCCGCAAATAATTATTGCAGCACCTTAAACATAAAAACTAAATTAAATTTAACCAACTTCAGGTATATTTTTAACAGTACGT
>DAIUCB010000297.1:0-3118 GCA_036846385.1 Bacillota bacterium
GTTAATGATTTTTATGTCAGGGTCATCCTCCGGAGTAAACTGTATAAATGCTAATAAATTGCAAAAATCTGATTCGTCAATCTCATACAAGGACCAATGCAATTTTTTATATATGGTTCTTTTTAAATTTAGCAACGTCACCCTAAAACCAGCGGGAGAATCATCTTGCAATTCTCCCGCTATTAGTTTTTTTTCATTTCACCACTTATATTGGCACATATATCTTTAAAAACTTTCATCAATTCCTCTTGCTCAACATTCTCATTCAAATCGTTAAAATCAAACTGATATTTGAATACCGACAATATTAAGCTTTTTAAATCTTGGTAAAACTCCTTAACTTCACTGATTTTTACATTTTCTTTTTCTAATTTGTCCGCTCTTTCAGCAATGTCAAAAATATTATCCATTATACCAGTTTTTAAACTGCATGCAGTAAATGTCTTTGTTTTTTTCCCGTTTTCATCTGTGAAATTTATATATACCGGTTTCATAATTACCTCCTATATACAAGAAAAAAGGCAGGTTTCCCTGCCAATTATGCTGTTGTAAAGTCTATTACAATATCAGTCAATATCTGACCATAAATATCTGTAATCTTGCTGATTACAATTGCAAATTTAGTTGCAGCTGTCAAGTCAGCATTAGGATTAATCGTTAACACCTTGCCTGTTGCATCAAGGCTAAATACACAAGCTATAGCTGCCAATGTAACAGTATTGATTAATGTCACATTGTAAGACTTGATCTTATTGTTAAACGTCAATGCCGGGCTTACTCCCACAAGTTCACCAGTGTCACCATCAGCAGGATCACTGCTTGACAACGCCAAAGCTGCAGGAGCTGAGGTTGTGTCCGGAGTTTGTACCTGACTAAACCATCCTGCAGGGTTAAATGCTGCATCAGTAGTATCAGCAAATATGCGTTTCATTTGCTTTAATACTCCGTCAACAATCCACTTATGTGTAGTTGTAACAGCAGTGAAGGTCAATTTATATGTTTTTATTTCAATACCGTTTTTCTTTGTTACACCCTCTTCACTACCACCGCTAAACTTCCCCTTCAGGTATTGATAATATCTATAATCTTCTTTACCTTTGTTAAATCTAAAAGAAACTGCAACATCTGGAGGATTTGGTTCTCCTGTGTCAAGGACCCGCCCCGTTGCAACATCATAATGTTTACCCATGTATTTTGCAGCCTTGTCAGCCGGCACATTCGACACCGTCATCGACAATTTAGTCACGCCCTCAGTGATATAATTATCCTGAGGCACATTATCATAATATGTTGGAGTGCTTTCAATTTCAGGTTCGCCTGCAATTTCAGCAGCTGGAGCAAAATACTCAGGTGTTTCAGTTGAATAATTTGCTATACTATCCTCTATTATAATCGCAGTATGTATATTATCCACGCCGACAAATTCACCATATTCTTTATTCAAATTCATTACCTCCTATTCCATAATTAATTTAATTTCTTCATCACATTTTTCCTTCATTTCTTCCAATGCTTTTTTCTTGGATCTATTTACTGCATGTCTAACAAAAGGTTTTTTTTGCCTAACAGAAGAACCACTTTCAATTGATCTAGCTAACAAAGAATTAGGTAAACCTTTAGGATATTTTTCAGAAGGATAACTACCATAGCCATCAAAACCAATTTTAGTATTTACATTGCCGGCTGCATCAACATCAGGCGGAGCAATACCTAAACTATCGGCTAAATCCTTAAGTTCTCCATATGCAGATACATTGAATTTCTCACCTGGCTTAAGTTGTTTTAACTCATCCACCGGCAAGCTTTCTAAACCTTTTCTTATTTCATCGGCAACCGGTTGAGCTCCGGCCATAACAACATCCTTTGCAATCTCAGTTGACATTTTTCCTAGTTTAGAGAGTTGTAACGCAAGTTCATCGGTACCTTTTATCGTCATCTTAGCCATCTAATCACCTTTTAGGAACCTTATATTCTATTACATAATTTCTATCTAAATAATTTTCCATTATCTTTTTAAAGATTTTCAATATTATATTCATTCAATCCACTCCCAAATCCACTCATAATGAATATATCCTGTGTCTTCCTCATGCTGTATAGAATTAAGCCGCCAAGAAATATCAATAGAATTCAATTTTGCTTGTAACAATTCAAAATTAGGGTCGAATTCAGTCTTTGTAAAATAATCAATCGTCCCCTGAATTACCTGGTTTGTTTTATGGTTATCTGCATAACCAGCACCCGCTTCACCATCCTCAGCCCAAACAATATATTTATCAGACTTTTTAAACGCTTTATAGTGAAATGTATTAGGAACAACTGTACTCAATATATTTCCTAAATCAACTAACTGCATAATCTGCCTACAATCTCTCTAAAGACAAATCCATAACTTGAGGAAATACATCTTTTGGATACTGAATCTGTATGATTTTATATTGTTTTCCATCTATAGGAATTGCTACATCCTGAGCAGAAACAGAATTAATTCTAGGTACCCTTATCATTTGTCCAACTCTAACCTGGTTCTGCATGGCGGTATAAAATCTATTCATGCCGACAGTTCTCTCTTCATAATGCAATGCAGTTATTTTTATAGTAAGTTTTTCTTTAGGCAAGTTTCCTTCTTCTGCTATATTCTCTACGGTATAAATATTAACTACTCCATCATTAAATGATTGTGTCAGGGTTGGCAGTTTCATATGCCTCAACCTCCTTATCTATCTGCAAAGATATCAGTTCATGCAAATAATTAACCCGAAACAGTTCCAAAGCATTAGAACGAGCATATCTGCAATAGTCTAAAAGCAGTTCTTTTGGCTTATCATTAGAAACATAATCTAACGGAGTGCCTGCAACTCTATCTATATATTTCATGCCGCGTTCTATAATGCCCGTAAGTTTCTCATCGGTTGCTGCATCTCCCCAAGTTATATCTAAATAATTTTTAACATCATTTAATAATCCATTTGGTAAAGCCATAAAAAACGCCCTCCCCTATAATCAATGTAGAGCAGGAAAAGGTCCTGCTCTACAAATTTGTTCTTTTAATACTTTATGATTTTGTAACAGTAACAGAATAAGTACCGGGAGCTAATCCTGTGGCAGTTGAGGTAGT
>DAIUCB010000298.1:0-3115 GCA_036846385.1 Bacillota bacterium
TTTAAATTATGTAATGAAGACTCTCGTATAAGATAATGATTTTATTAATCAATTTATAATTTAAGTAAAATACATATAATGACAAAATCGTAATATTTTGATGAAACTTTAATTAAGCTGTGATATAATAAAAAATATATAATTATCAAATCTGTTATAATTTACATAAATAATATAATATAGGAGACTAAGGAACTATCATGATTAAAAAAGAAAATCAAAAAAACGGTGATATGCTATCTGTTTTAGGATTTGGCTGTATGCGGTTTCCAACAAAAAATGGGATTATCGACGAATCAAGAAGTATAAATATGATACACAATGCCATAGAAAATGGAGTTAATTATTTTGATACAGCTTACATTTACCATGCAGGCAAAAGTGAGGTATTGCTTGGAAAAGCATTATCAGGCACCTACAGACGACAGGTAAAGGTTGCCACTAAGCTTCCTCCATATATGGTTAAGACATTGGAAGGAGCAAAAAAGATTTTTACGACTCAGCTTGCCAGACTGCAAACAGATTATATCGATTATTATCTTCTCCACATGTTAACTGATAAACCTATGTTTGACAGATTATCAGCATTAGGTGTAATGGAATGGCTTGAGGAATTAAAACGCAACGGAACTATTAAAAACATCGGATTTTCATTTCACGGATCAAAAAATGATTTCGAATTGTTGGTAAAAGCATATCCCTGGGACTTTTGTCAAATACAATATAATTATTTAGATGAAAATAACCAGGCTACTAAATCAGGCTTGCAGCTTGCAGCTTCATTAAATATCCCTGTGATAGTTATGGAACCGCTGAGAGGGGGAAAATTAGTCAATAATTTACCTAAAAATGTAATTAAAGCATTTAAAAAATATGATTCAAACAGGTCTCCGGCTGAATGGGCTTTGAGATGGATATGGAACCATCGAGAGGTAAATGTTGTATTGTCAGGTATGAGCAGTGAAGAGCAGTTGTCGGAAAA
This sequence comes from Bacillota bacterium, assembly GCA_036846385.1. GTDB lineage: Bacteria > Bacillota > Clostridia > Tissierellales > Sedimentibacteraceae > Sedimentibacter. Next base: position 983 of record DAIUCB010000298.1, read on the forward strand.
TATAAAAATAGCATGCTATGCAAAGGAAGGTACTCTTACAGATGAGGAGCTGAAGATATTTGATGAGGTTAAGGATATAATGAACGAAAAAATGAAAATTCCTTGCACTGCCTGCGGTTACTGTATGCCATGTCCATATGGAGTAAATATACCCGGTTGCTTCTCCAACTATAATGACAAGTATTTGCTTGATGTTAAGCATTTTAGATGGAAATATATGCAGACCTTAGGAGCTATGTCTCAAAAGCCTTCCTTTGCTTCTCAATGCAGAGAATGCGGCAAATGTGAAAGCCATTGTCCGCAAAATATAGCTATACGAAATGAGCTTAAGACAGTTAGCAGGGAAATGGAGGGTATATTGTTTAAACCGACAGTAAATATTGTAAGAAAGCTTTTAAAAATAAAATAGCATGCAATGAATATGCTATCTTTATGGAAAAATTTATATTTTATACCATACGCAAAAATAAGTTACAGATGTTGACATATTTGAAGGGTATAGTATAATAGTTATATATTTATAAATAGTAAATATTTTTTTATGTTGATAAATCGGAGGTGTTTTATTAAATAATCATTAATAAAAAAAATAGGAGGAAGCTATGTTACAAACAGGAAAGATAATGATTCAAAAACGAGAAAATACTAACAGCAATGCTAACAACAAGCTTAGGAGACTCGGATATGTACCGGGTGCTGTATCCAGCAGAGGAAAGGCTTCAATATCCGTATCAGTAAAGGCTGAGGATCTGAGAAAGGGTATTGATGTATATGGAAGAAATGCTTTGTTTGACCTTTTTTTAGAGGGAGAAAAAAATTGTACCGTTATGATTAAGGAAATTCATAAACACCCTGTTAAGGAAGAAATGCTACATGTTGATTTTCAAGAGGTATTTTTAAATGAGGATATAAGGGCAGATTTAGGTATCAGAATTAAGGGAATAGAGCTTATTGAATCGAAGAGACTTTTATTGATGAGACACCTTGATTTTATACCGGTTAAAGGATTACCTCAGTTGATTCCCGATGAAATAACGATTGATATTTCAAATTTGGAAGCAGGACAGAATATTAATATCGGAGATATAAGCTTTCCTGACGGAATAATTCCGGAAATGGATAACGGACAGGTTGTAGTATCTGTTACGGTTTAAATAAATATAATTACATATAAATAATCAAAACAGTGCATACAAGAATAATATCGGTAGGCACTGTTTTACTATACATCTGTTAAATTGTATAAAAATATCTGATTACAATAAATATAAGCAAATGCAGAGGATATGCTACATAAAATAATATTTGCTGTATTTTGTTATATGGACCGCGTTCATTATTATAAAAATATAAAACAGGCAAAGCTAAAAGAGAAAATTGCTGTAATGCTGACATAAAAAACAGATTAGTGAAAAGCATTGCCAATCCAATACAAAAAAATCTTTTTACTGAAGGTAATTCTTTAGTAAGATAAAATGATAAAATATATATTATTCCCACAAAGCCATAATCAACAAAAAACAAACCTGATAAAACTACTGCAGCCGCTAATACGGCTATTTTATTGAAATTATACTTTTCATCCTTATTGTCTATCAGATATATTGTAATTAATCCGATAAAGAGAGTGAAAAAAATATTTTGATGCATAAAATTAATTCTGTTAAAGAAAGCAAAATCAAAAGGCAATTCAGATATTAGTGCAAAGCATAATAATCTTATTCCATATTTTTTCACATCTTTTGTATGAGAATAGCCTTCAACAAGCAAAAAACAATAAATAGGGAAAGCTAATCTTCCGATAATCCTGTATATTGCTATATCTCCGTGAAATATAGCGCCATAATGATCAATAATCATTGACAGAAGTGCCGCCAGTTTTAAAACAAGTGAGTTCATTTAGTATCATCCTCTTTAATCGTATAATATTCAAATATATAGTATTATACAGTAATTTGCCAAAATCTGCAATTATTTTATCGTTAAATTATTAGTTTATCGTTAAATTTATTAGTTAAACCCCACAAATATTGATTTACAAGCACATTCACAGGAATTCAACTTGAATTTACTACTATTATACTACTTTTAGAAAGAGTTTTGATATGCTAATTTGAAATTCTTATGAATATG